>JABSSK010000196.1 GCA_013214265.1 Saprospiraceae bacterium
TTGATAGGTATTTACATTTGCCCTTAGTACGTTTAACCGTTCATGGGCTTGTTGGTAGGAAAAAGGAGATGCAGACACATTGATCATAATATCCGGCTTTTGGGGCATCATTTCATCCATGGGACATATGGTATACATAGGGTTCTCATTTCCTAAGTTCCAGAGATCCTCGCATACGGTTAAGGCAATTCGATACCCCTTATATTCGACCACCTGGAAGGTATTGGCGGGCTCGAAATACCGGTATTCATCAAAGATGTCATAAGTTGGAAGTAATGTTTTATTTTGATGTGCTTGTATTTTTCCGTCAGCTAGAAAGTAGACCGCGTTGAAAAGGTCTTTGCCTTCAATAACTGGGTTTTTACGAGGTGAACCTACGACGATTGCTATACCATGTGTAGCTTTTGCTAATTCCTGAACACTCTCTTCGGCTAATTCAATAAAGTCATCAAATTCCAGAAAATCACGTGGTGGATATCCACAAGTTGCTAATTCCCCAAAACAAACAATATCAGCACCTTGGCTTTTGGCTGTTTGTACGGCATCCAACATTTTTTGCAGATTACCGGCAAAGTTTCCGATGTGGTAATTCAATTGGGCAATAGCTATTTTCATCTGTATTTCTTTTGATTGCAAAGTAGTAACAAAACATAAAACAATCCACTTAGTTTATTTATCAAACTAAGTGGATTGTTTTACTAGCTCGTTAACATTTGGGAAAGAGTAGTTTGTTCTATTCTGGTTTCGGAAAAAAAGAACAAATCCACCCCTAAAGCAGCATAATTTGTACCTTTAATCATCTAATGTAAATGATTGCATGAGTTCATTTGTCGTTTCTGCGAGAAAATATCGCCCATCGAGGTTTAGGGATGTTGTTGGTCAAGAGCATGTGACCAATACCCTTAAGAATGCATTACGCAATGATCATCTTGCGCATGCATTTTTATTTTGTGGTCCGCGTGGGGTTGGCAAAACGACATGTGCACGTATTTTGGCGAAAGTACTGAATTGTCGACATGTTACAGATGACTTTGAACCATGCAATACGTGCGACTCTTGTGTATCGTTCAATGAAAATGCTTCATTTAACATTACCGAATTGGACGCTGCTTCAAATAATAGCGTTGAGCATATACGCGCATTAATTGAGCAAGTTCGATTTCAGCCACAGCAAGGTAAGTATAAGGTTTTCATTATTGACGAGGTTCATATGTTGTCGCAGCAGGCTTTTAATGCCTTCTTAAAAACATTGGAAGAGCCTCCCCCGTATGCTATATTTATTTTGGCTACGACTGAAAAACACAAGATTATTCCTACAATCTTGTCTCGTTGTCAGATCTTTGACTTTAAGCGTATTCAGGTGCCATCAATGATGAAGCATCTGGAAGGAATATGCTCGAGTGAAGGCATTCAAGCAGAGCCGGAGGCACTACATATCATAGCTCAGAAGGCTGATGGGGCTTTACGGGATGCTCTTTCTATTTTTGATCGCATGGTGTCTTTCGACGGTAACAATATTCGATATGAGGATGTTATTACCAATCTCAATGTTCTGGATTACGATTACTTTTTTCGAGTGGTTGATGGTATACTCGCTGAGGATCGTGCAGAGGTCTTGCTCATTTTTAACGAAGTATTGAATAAGGGCTTTGATCCTGATCTATTTATCAATGGGTTATCTGTTCATTTTCGGGATTTATTGGTATGTCAAGATGAGAAGACAGTGGCTCTGCTAGAGGTGAGTGAAGGTGTAAAAGACCGATATCGGCAACAATCGGCTCAGGTATCTTCATCGTTTTTGTTAACGGCTTTAAGTTTGGCTAACGAATGTGATATCCATTACAAAACGGCTCTTAATAAGCGGCTACATGTGGAAATGGCATTGCTTAAGATGACCTATGCTCAACGAGCTGTTGACCTAGCACGTCAGGGAAATACGCCAGATGCTTTGCCGGAAAAAAAAAATCCTGAGGTAAAGGTTATACCAAAAAATACGTTAGATCATCCTAAGTCGTCAGGACAGGTGCAAGCACCTTCTATTCAGAGAAACGAGGAGAAGGATAATGAATCTTCAGATAAAGCTGAGCCAAATAAGCCTGATCAATTCCTACCAACAGAGGAGGTTCTGGATATTAACCCTCCCACTACACAAAGTGCAACGGATACACCCCGTCTTGGTACGCTGGATAATATGCTTGCCGAAATTAAAAAGAGTCAGGCGACCAAAGAGGAGTTGCGTAATACGCAGCCTCTAAACTTGGAAAATATTACATCTTTCTTCAACGCCTACCTAGAGGATCTAGAACAAGAAACTGCAAAAAATTTATTGAAGTCGGTTTCATTTTCTTTGACGGGTACCGAACTGAAAGCTACGGTGTCGTCCAAGCTAGTTGAAGGTGCATTAAAGGCAGAGATGGATTTGATTCAAATGATGCGGACTAATTTTGGAGAACCTGATCTACATTTACAGATTGAGATTGATAAGCGCTTACAAAAGAAGGCGGTTAAGCGACAAAAACCCCTAACGGGTAAAGAAAAATTGTCAAAAATGTATGAGCGTAATCCCGCTATTAAGGATCTAGCCGAAACATTTGGATTACGAATTGATGAATAAGGAGGGCGTATAGTGACTTTATTAAGTCTTTTTTAATAAATAAGTGTTCCGGTCCGGACAACTCTGATAGTTTTAGATGTACCCTTCAACTGAAGGATACAATTATGAGTTCTTAGCAATGACGAGGTTTTAGTATAAATCGAACAACCTATGAATCATCAATCTTTGTGGTATCTGGAAAATATTGACGTTAGTGGTATTTTTTGTACCAAGAAAATAAATCGAGGAGATCTAGAAGCGCATTCACATAAAGTTTTTAGAAAGGGGGAGTATATCTATCTACCTGAGGAGAATGCGGATAAAATTTTCTTCCTAACGGAGGGGCGGGTAAAGATTGGTACTTATAATGATGAAGGAAAAGAAATAACGAAAGCTATCCTCAATGGAGGTGAGGTTTTTGGTGAGCTTTCTATGATAGGTGAAGAACGGAGGCGTGACTTTGCATACGCGATGGAGGAGACTAATGTTTGCATATTGTCTACCAATGAAATGCAAGGCTTAATGCGCAACCATAATGCCTTGGGTCTCTTTTTGTTGAAAATTGTGGGTTCAAGGGTATTGGAAATGGAAAAGCGACTTGAGTCCTTGGTTTTTAAAGATTCTCGCACGCGAGTTATTGAATACCTACATACGCTTGGTGAGCGCAAAGGTCAAAAAGTGGGTTATGAGGTGGTGGTTAGGCGATTCCTGACTCACCAGGAGATTGCCAATCTTACGGCTACTTCCCGCCAAACTGTAACTACCATTTTAAATGAATTAAGGAGTAAGGGTTTGATCACTTTTGATCGGCGTCGTTTGTTGATTCGGGATATGGATAAGCTAAAAGGGGAGACGGATAATTCACTTGTTGTGTAAAAGGCTGTGGTTGGCTTGAATGAAATTTGTACCTTCCGATTATCTAGTACCAACCGTTATACCTAGTTATGCATACGCGGGAACAGTATCAACAGCAATTTGCCCTTGCCCTAGAACGGTTAAACCCCGAACAGAGAATAGCGGTTGACCAAACAGAAGGTCCCGTACTGGTTATTGCTGGTCCTGGAACGGGTAAAACCCATATTCTTGGAGCCCGTATTGGACAAATCTTGCAACAATCAGATACAGATGCTGCTAACATATTATGCTTAACCTTTACGGACGCTGGGGCATTAGCAATGCGAGACAGGTTGCTGTCATTCATTGGTCCGGAAGCCTATCGGGTTCATATCTTTACTTTTCACTCTTTTTGCAACGCTGTTATTCAAGATAATTTAGCATTTTTTGGAAAGCAAGATCTGGAACCTATAAGTGATTTAGAAAAAATTGAGCTTATTCGGGAGATACTAGATGAGTTGACTCTTGATCATCCACTACGTCAACAATCTGCTGATCCTTATTTTTATGAATCACATCTGGCAGCTCTTTTTCAGCAGATGAAGAGTGAACAGTGGTCAGTTGGATTTGTACAAGAACAGATTGATGCCTATCTGACTGATATACCTACTCGTAAGTCCTTTCAGTATCAGCGCAAGCATGGACTTTTTAAAAAAGGGGATGTTAAAGAACATAAGATCTTAGAGGAGCAGCTTAGGATGCGACGTCTACGGTCTGCAGCTATCTTACATCAAAGATATGAAGCTAAAAAAGCACGAGCCCGTCGGTATGATTACAACGACATGATCCAGTGGGTCTTGGAGGCCTTTGGCCGTGAAGGCTCTTTATTGCGTCAATATCAGGAGCGATACTTATATATGCTTGTTGATGAGTTTCAGGATACTAATGGTGCGCAAAATCAATTGATCCATTACCTTATTGATTATTGGGAGGTACCCAACTTGTTCATTGTTGGGGATGATGACCAATCGATTTATGAATTTCAGGGTGCGCGGCTAAAAAATATCCTTGATTTTCATGAACAGTTCAGGGATGTCCTACAGGTGGTCATTTTGAAGCAAAATTATCGGTCATCTCAATCGATTTTAGATATATCAGGTGACCTTATAGGGTTGAATACAATCCGGGTACTTAACCAGATTAAAGAATTAGACCAGGAAAAAAAGCTGATTGCAGCTGGTGTGCACAATGGTCATTCGCCCTCGCCCCGATTCGTCGAATATGCGAATTCCACTCATGAGATTACAGACATTGTAAATCAGATTGAAGAGTGGATTCAGGGGGGTGGTTCTTTGGATGAAATTGCCATACTGTATGCGCGTCATCAGCAGGCAGATAAGTTGATTCAGCTATTAGAGCAGAAAAAAATTCCCTACCAGACACGTAAGCGAATTAATGTGCTGGATTTACCAGCGATTCAGCAGTTTAGAACTATGCTGGAATGGTTCAGTCAGGAATTACAGTTTCCGGGAGCACAAGACCATCTCTTGTTTAAAATTTTGCATTTTAATTTTTGGGGAATCCATCTGCCTGATTTACTCACCATTAGTTTAAATCGGTCAGATTGGGAAAAGCAGGGTAAGCCCTATAAGTGGAGGCAGCTAATTGCAGACATCGAATTAATGCATTCTCTGGGGCTACGAAATCCAGACCGATTGTATGCGGCAAGTGAGTTGCTAGAATTTTTCTTAGTAGAGGCGATGAATGTTAAGCTTCCTGATCTTGCTGAAAAGGTACTTAACAGAACGGGTATGCTCAAACGGGCCACAAATCAAACCGATGCTACTGGTCATATTGAAGTATTAGCCACTTTTTGGAGCTTTTTGGAAACGGAGGCCAAGCGTAACCCACAAATTCGTATACAGGATTTATTGGTAACTCTTGATCGGATGGAAGCCAATAATCTTGGGCTATCCCTAGAAAAAATAGTAGATACGCATCGTGGAGTTCATTTGCTTACTGCGCATAGTGCAAAAGGGTTAGAGTTTGATCGGGTTTTTCTGATTGATTGTGTACGAGACTACTGGGAGCCTCGTAACCAGGGCGCGCGCTTTCAGTTTTCATTACCGGATACATTGACACTTTCTGGAGAAGAAGATGCCATGGAGGCACGTCGTCGACTTTTCTATGTTGCTATGACACGTGCCCGAACTCATTTGCAGCTCTCGTATGGCCGATTTTCGGAGAAAGGTAAAGAGCGTATTCGTACTCGGTTTGTAGATGAGATTCTAGCAAAAGGCCGCTATCAATTAGAAAAGCGTGATGTGGATAAAGGAAAAGTACTTGCTATGCAGCAATTACTATTACAGGAAAGTCCTAATCCGATTATTACACCGCATCATGGTGCATCAGTAACACGAGTATTACAAGGGTTTTCATTAAGTATCTCTGGTCTGAATAGTTATTTGTATTGCCCTTTATCTTTTTATTTTGATCATGTGTTACGAGTTCCTCGATTAGCAAGTATTTCTGCTGCTTATGGAAACGTCGTTCATCAAGCTTTGTACCGTTTGTTTTCAAGTATGAGGCAAAGCTCTCCTAAGCTATTTCCTGATAAAGCTAGGTTCTTGGATTTCTTTTATGAGGAGGTAAATCGGTTGCAATTTCAATTTTCTGTATCTGATCTCGCCAAACTTAAGGAACGAGGAACCCACAGGTTAGGGCGGTACTATCAGCAATATTTGGGTCAATGGAATAAGCGGGTTATACTGGAGTATAATATTAAGCAGGTTGAAGTGGAAGGGGTTCCTGTTTCTGGTATATTGGATAAGCTAGAGTTTTTGCAACAGCAGGAAGTTAGAATTGTGGATTATAAGACGGGGAAATACCGCAAGGAAAAAATGAGACGACCAACTGCGAATAAACCAGAGGGCGGTGCCTATTGGAGGCAATTAGCCTTTTATAAAGTTTTATACGATGCATTTGACCAGCAGGGGCATCGATGTAAAGAAGGGGTTATTGCACTTTTGGACCCAGATGAAAATGGTCAATTTCAGGAAAAATCTATGACATTTGAATCGACAGATACGATCATAATTAAGGAAATAATAGTTGATGTATACGACAAGATTCAGAAACATATGTTCTACGAAGGCTGTGGCGAAGCTTCCTGTAAATGGTGCCAGTTTGTGTATAAAAACGTTCCACCAACGTCGTTCCATAACGTTATTGCTGAAGAAATGGATGATCGATGAGGGTAGCAGTTAACACCCGATTTCTTCTTAAGGGCCGGTTGGAAGGATTAGGTTGGCATAATTACGAGATTTGTAAACGGTTGGTGACAAAGTATCAAGATGATACATTTATATTCTTCTTTGATCGGCCGTATGACTCTTCATTTATATGGGCACCAAATGTTATTCCGGTGGTTGTTCCTCCTCCAGCTAGGCATCCTGTTTTATGGTACATGTGGTTTGAATGGGCAATACCCTATTTTTTACGTAAGTATAAAGCGGATGTATTCCTGTCGCCTGACTCGTATTGTAGTTTGCGTACTGGAGTCCCTACTGTCATGGTTACACATGATATTGCACATGTTCATTATCCTGAGCAGGTTCCGAAATTGGTAAGCAGATATTATGATTATTTCGTTCCCAAGTTTCTTGATCGGGCGGATCGAATTATAACCGTATCAGATTTTGTGCGGCATGATATTGTGCAGCAATATCATATTCAGATACAAAAGATAGATGTTGCTGCGAATGGATTACGTGGTCGGTTTTCTCCCCTTTCGGAAAAAGAGAAACAAGCTGTACGTAATCAATATGCTTCTGGGGAGCCATATTTTTTTTATTTAGGTGCGGTGCATCCCCGCAAAAATGTGGATCGGCTGATTAGTGCCTTTGATCAGTTTAAATTGCAGACGAAATCGAAAGTGAAGCTACTGATTGGTGGTAGGATGGCTTGGCAGACGGGAAAGATTCGAGCAGCATATGATGCTGCGCGTTATCGTGATGATATTATTTTTTTGGGCTATATGTCCAATGAAGCGGTGGAAAGCATCTTAGCAGGAGCACTGGCCCTGACGTATGTTTCTTTACTTGAGGGTTTTGGGTTACCCATTTTAGAAGCTATGCACGCTGAGGTTCCTATCATTACGTCGGATCGGTCTAGCATGCCAGAGGTTGCAGGTTCGGCTGCTATTTTGGTTAATCCGGAATCTATTGGGGATATCGTAGATGCTATGAAGGAATTGTATAATGACCCGCAACTTCAAAAAAGACTGGTTGCGGCGGGAAAGCAACAGCGAGATTTGTTTTCATGGGATAAATCAGCTGAAACAATATATCAATCCCTTCTGGAGGTTATGCAAAAGTGATGGGATTATACTGAAATGGATGCATTGAATAAAGTGAGCAGGACATTGTAGTGATCAGGAGCAAACTCGGGCCAAGGTAGCTCCTATGTGTCCTGATTCATTAAATTCTTGTAATTCTACCCAACCACGCGCATTAATCAGAACAGGATCATATGGCAGTTCCACTCGAATGTAGTTATCCGTATATCCTGACATGAGTCCTTTGGTTTTATGTTCTTCGAATAATACTTCTCGCGTCTGTCCAAGAAATTTTTGGTAAAAATGGCGTCGTTTTTTATCACTTAGAATATTGAGCATTCGGCTGCGTTGTTTGCGTTCGCCCATATCAACGTGATCTGTCCGTTCAGAAGCGGGGGTGTTTGGTCGTTCTGAATAGGTGAATACGTGAAGGTATGAGATATCTAACTCTTTTAAGAAGTGATATGTTTGCAGGAAATCATCTTCAGTTTCACCCGGAAATCCTACGATGACGTCAACCCCTATGCTGGCGTGGGGAATGTCTTCGCGAATCTTAGCGACGCGACTGGCGTACAGTTCGCGTGTATATCTACGACGCATTTCCCGCAGTTGTTTGTTATTACCGGATTGTAAAGGCATATGCAAATGCGGAACAAACCGTTCAGATTGGGCTACGAAGGCAATGATTTCATCTGTACATAGATTGGGCTCAATAGACGAAATTCCAAACCTAGAGACAGTCTCAACTTGATCGAGTTCTCGTATTAGGTCTGCGAATAGTGCTTCTTT
>JABSSK010000197.1:0-6458 GCA_013214265.1 Saprospiraceae bacterium
AGCTTACAGAATATTTTTACTGAAATACCAGTCTGCTTGGGCTTTTTCAGGCGTCAGGTCCAATATTAAATACCCGTGACGAATTAGGTCTATGTACTTCATATGTGGATTCGGATTCACACCTGTAGGCAAGGGTTTGTTCATTTGATACTGCAATAAAGTAGCTTGCACTAACCCAATATTTTCATCAAAATTAGCGGAGGTAATCCCCGGTGTAACAAACTCAACCGCAACGGATCCTTCACCAGTCGCTGGGTCGTAAGTTACTTCTTCGGGAGCGGTACTAATAGCAGAAGGTTTTTGAGCAATATCGTAGGCAAATGAGCAGTGTACATCACCAGTAAGAATAATAACATCGTCGATCCCTTCCTCTTCAATGAAAGCAATGATTTCGGCTCTTTCCGCTGGATAGCCATCCCATATATCCAGAAAAACACTTTCTAGTTGCTCTGGTGTGAAATCGCTGGAAGAGGAAGCAGCCCAACCTACATTATACTCCGCAAACATCACCTGATTGCCCAACACTTTCCATCGGGCTACTGATCCTTTCAGGTTATTTTTCAACCATTTTTTTTGCTTCAGCCCAAGAATCGTTCGGTCAGCACTTAACAACTTGGGATTTGTAACATCCAAAATTTGTTTTTCACGTCCCTCCAAGCGGGTGTCCAACATGATTAGATCCGCTAGGTTACCATAACTAATTTTCCGATAT
Source organism: Saprospiraceae bacterium (assembly GCA_013214265.1). GTDB lineage: Bacteria > Bacteroidota > Bacteroidia > Chitinophagales > Saprospiraceae > DT-110. Next base: position 713 of record JABSSK010000197.1, read on the forward strand.
AAAGGCATAGCTTCTCCGCGAATAGGCAGCCATTCATTATATACCTGTCGTGCAATCTGCTTGCGTGTCATCCAGTCACCTTCGCCTTCCTGGTGATTTTGGGCGCCATCTTTATATGAATCGTTGGCCGTTTCATGGTCATCCCAAACCGTTATGAACGGATGCATTTGGTGTGCATATCTTAGATCGGCATCTCTGCGATAAGTCGCATAACGCTGACGATAATCAGCCAGACTCAGTAATTCTGTTTTAGGTTCTATACTTCTGCTGCCAGAAGCAAGCAGCGTAGAATCACCATAACCTCCATCCGGATATTCATAGATATAATCACCTAAATGAATAACCGCATCCAGATCCGTTCTACGTCCAATATTACCATAATTATTAAAGTAGCCAGCCTGATAGTTACTACAGGAAACAACCGCAAACCGAAGATGATCCGCCTCTCCTGCCGGTGTGGTTTTTGTTCGTCCGACAATCGACATTTTCCCTGAAGACTTGAACTGGTAGTAATAATAGGTGCTCGCTTCTAAACCTGTAACATCTACCTTGACGGTAAAATCACTTTCGGTAGTCGTTATAAATGTACCTTGCTGAACAACTTGCGTCATTGCCTCGTCCTTAGCTATTTCCCAAGTTCCCGAAGCTTGAGCAGCTCTTTTCATTGGCTCTAATTTAGTCCAGATAATCACCCGATCCGCCAATGGATCGCCGGAGGCAACACCATAAGGAAAAAGGTCAGCCTGTGCTAATAAAGACCCTACGCACCCAACAACAATAAAAAGAATGGAGAATACTTTCATAAAGTGGTTTTAGCTTATGCAAAAAGAGCAAGGATAGCTCACTTTTAGGAACCTTATAAAGATAAGGACTTCGGTAAGTAATTACGTTTAAATTTACCATCCCGATACGTAAATAGATCGGCAACAAATGTAAGATACCGCAAGAAAATCATGAAAAAAAATAGCACCCATGCTCCTTACCTTCTCGATTTGTATGGTCTGTTGAAACAAATAACGGTCATTACAAGGAGCGTTTAAGAAAAAACATGGGCATTTAATTGTTTTACAAAGAAAATACACACTGCGGCACCCTAATCTTAGGTATGCGGAATGACTTTTGGGTACAACTACTTTTACTTCTAAAGGACTATTTGTCACTCTATACTTAGTTGGGCCTTGACTAAATAAATGGCTTAAAAATAGGTGTGCTAATCATCTATAATAAGAAAACAAAAAGGGCTATGGAGTAATGTATCCGTAGCCCTTTTTGGTGAAAGTCCTCCAAGATCAATCTATAACAATAAATGTGGTTCGGAATGGCCTATACCCCTGTGGCTCGCATGATAGGATATACTTACCTGCCGGCATCCCCGAAACATTTAATTGGGTCTGCTGATCTATATGGCGCTCACTGATCTGCTTAATCAACTTTCCATGAATGGAATAAATACTGAACCTAACTTTACCCGACCAGCCCTGCAGATCTAGATGCAATTGGTCTCGTACCGGATTGGGGAATAAAGACACTGAAGAGGCATCCAGCTGAGCATCATTTTCTGTGGAGGTAACGATTACTCCTCCTACCCCTTCAACACAGGAATCTTCAATCTCATCTACTGCTTCACAACCACCAATATTTTCGACGACTACCCTTAACTTTACAGTACCTTCACCGATCGCTACCCTTACCGTCCGACTCGATCTACTAGATAGGATTTGCCACCCCTGATCTGCACCTTCAACGATAGACCAATTATACCGAACGAAAAAGCCTGCATTTTCTACATTGACGGTATATAGGGCACTGCCGCTACAACCAATGGATTCTGGTACAATGATTTCTGCTTTCAGGCTGTCATCTTGACCATTTACTGTAATAATAGATGTACAAGTAGATTCATTGCCTGCCCGATCGCGAACGCGTAAGGTTGCAGGGAACGTTTGTCCAATATCATCACAGTTAAACAAGGCTGGCGACATTCTAAAATTCAATTGTGAAGTGCTATTGCAGTTATCAGAACTTCCGTTATCCAAAATTCTTGGATTAGGAAACTCAAATCCATCTTTCGAAATGGTAACCGAAACACTGTCTTTACATAAAGCCGTTGGGGCCAAATCATCCAGCACAGTAATAGTACCATTGCATCGCCCTTTATTATCTGATGCATCAGATACGGTAACCGTGTAGGGAATCATTAATCCAGCCTGAGAACAATCAACTAAAGATGGTGAAATTGATGCTGTAAGATCAAAAATTGGTGTACAGTCTTCCTTAATACTAGTAATTACTTCACCCGGAACAATGGGTTGTGCCACACCATCATTAGTAAGACGAATAACCACCGACTCCTTACAGTCAATAACGGGTGCTGTTCTTTCCCAAAAAGTTATTACGCCTGTACATAAGGTTTCATCCGTTTCCATAATTTTCAGGGTATAATCCATAGGCTGTCCAATGGATTCACATGAGTAAGTCATTGGATCTAAAGAAAGATCGTTCAAGCGTAGGCAGTTATCCGAAAATTCCGCCAATACCGTTTCTGGAAAAATAACCGGAGGAATGTCACCTTCAGGAATGATAAAGTCAACTTGGCTCTTACATATAATAGTAGTTGGTGTATCATCAACAACCTGAACCATTCCAATACAAAGGGTATCATTAGTTTCCACATAGGTTAAATGATATGGTAAGAACAACCCAACTTGATCACATGATGGCTCAGCAAGATCGATGGTATAGTCAGAGAATGAAGAACATCTATTGCTATTAGTCAGGATTATTTCTTCGATACCCAGTCGACTATTCGAGTCAAAAGCGGGAAGATTGTAAATAACAGTATCCCGACAAACAAGCTCAGGTAAGAACGTATCTCGAACGATAAACTCCCCTTGACATAATACTTCTCCTGTAAATGACCATATGATTTCATAGGTTAACGTATCATCTGTAACAGCACAATCAACGGATTTGGGAATAACACTTAAGCTGGAAGCTGTAGCACAATTATCGCCAAAACTAGTCATGAACATGTCAACAGATAGCGCAATCGTGTCTTCCCCTTGAGGTAAAAACAATTCTTCCACATCCTCACTACAAGTAATCACCGGGGCACTATCATCACCTACCAAGATCAAACCATTACATGCTGACGTTCCATCTGGTAACAGAATGTTATATGAAACGGGGCCTGACTGATCTGAACAAAATAGGGAGTCGGGGGCCTCTAAGGCAAGTTGGCTGATATGGGTACAGTTATCCGAAAAATCTAGCACTAAGTCCATAATACCTGGTGCAAGTGCAGTTCCATCAGCTCCCAAGGTAACCCTCACTGTATCTTGACATATGACTATCGGCTCCGACTCATCTGTTATCTCTATTATGCCGGAGCACACGGTTTCATTTGTTGTTCTGACTCGTACTTTATAGATGATTGACGTATCGCCTGTTGCCATACAATCAAATGTATTAGGTGTCACATATAAATCAGACAGATCGAAGCAATTATCCGAGAACAGATCAACGACATCGGCAGGCTGAATAGAAAGAGGTGTCCCATCTTCAGGTAAGATTCGACTCAAGGTATCCACGCATATTGCGTTCATAGCAAAAGTATCTACCACTTCTATAACACCAGTACATTGTGTAGAGTCTGCTGGTAATGTTACCTGATAATCAATTTGTACACTACCAATAAAACAAGGAATTGAAGCTACAGATAGTTGTGCATCGGTAGGCGTAAGACAATTATCTGATAAGGATATAAGTACATCAGAAGCTGTTAGTGGAATGGTTGAACCATCTTCCAACTGGTGTATAATCAGCGTATCAACACATACGATTTCTGTAGCTGTCGTATCTTTTATGATTACGGTTCCTGCACATACCGTATCTCCACGCGTTAGGGATTGTACGGTATAGCCTTGTTCTTGATCCAATATGCCGCAACTATAGACGGATGGAGCTAGCACCAAGTCTGCTTGAGTAGCACAGGAAAGATCATTGAAACCAGCAATAAACGAAGAGACTCCTGGTTCAACTGTCCCTTGATCAACAGGTAAATAAACGACAACTGAATCCGCACATATTATGTCATCTGTTCTGAGGTCCTGTACGGCAACAATACCACTACATAAGGGTATTGAATCGGGTGTATAAATGATATAGTCAAACGAATCGCCAACAGCTGAACAGGAAAAACTCAAATCTCCAGCCAGCAACAAGTCGCTTTGACTTAAGCAATTATCACGTATTGAAATCACCAGATCATCAATTCCCAGTGTTACTGTATCCAGCTCTGGTGGTAACGCTAGGGTTGTATCACCCACGCATACAATTTCAGGAATAGTATTATCCAGCAAGTTAACTATGCCGGTACACAGTGTTTCGTTACTCCCCTGTATCCGCAATTGATATTCCGTAAATTGATCCGCATAATTACAATCCAGTATAGGCGGATTTACATACATATCTGAAGGATCGATACAATTATCAGCAAAATCTACGATTACACTTTGCGGAGTCAGGAATATGGGAAATCCATTTTCGGGTAAACTAACTGTAAGTGTGTCCATACATGTCAATACTTCAGAAAACGTATCTCGAACTGCCAGCACACCACTGCCCAATGAATCGCCAGTGAGTTGATCGAAAAGTACGAATGGTTGATCTCGATTGGCATCGGTACAATCCACGAAGTCGGGCGCTATGATCAGATCACCGTAACTTAAACAATTATCACTTAAACCTAAAACGGCCAGTTCCGGACGAACTCGGACTTCAGATGCCTCTTCATCCAAAAAGATGAAAAATGTGTCAACAACTGTTATTTGTGGGGCAGTAGGGTCGGTAACTGTAATGGTTCCAAAGGCAGCAATGTCATTGGTAGCTTGCCATCGCAACAGATAATTTACCGGACGCCCAATATCCGAACAATCCACAAATGCAGGCTCAATACGCAAGGCACTACTTCCTGAACAATTTCCTCCAGTGATGCTATCAATCAGTAATTCAGGTGTAAGAGTGAGTTGGTTATCGTTAGGTGGCAGTGTAACTGTGGCAGCTTCTTTGGCATATACGACGGCTTGCTCAGCAGGCTCCACAAGCACAGAGCCTGTACACAACAAAAAGTTCGTTCCTTCTACTCTAATTTCGTAGTTGACCGTTTGCCCTACAGAGACGCAAGTCAGATTAGCTGGCGTAACCAGTAGTCGATCAAAAGGCACGCAGCCTTCGGGATCAACATCCATTAAATCTTGAGGCTGCAAAGTATAGGAACCTGATTCAGGTATTTTTACGGTTACATTTATTTTACAATTGTAGGCACATTGAGAGAAGAGATCGGTTTTTGGGAAGATAACTGCTAGCAGTACGATCCCCATTAACAGTGGGTACCGGTAATTCATGTGTCGTCAGTTTTTGGTAATGATTGCAAAAAGAGATATCTGTACTGAGATATATAGTGATTTTGCAAGGGTAGGTAGTAACGAGTGTTGTCTTTTGACAGGCCAGATATCAACCAGCGCTAATATAGCTAAAAAATAGCATCTATGCTTATAATTCTATTAAAGTGCCTTATTTATTCCTCTTCCTGTTGGGTGTCAGTTTGCACTTTTTCCAAATTTATCGAGCGAGCAAATTGCTGAAAAAATTGGCCTTTCTGCCGCCGCCGTGCAGCGCCGGATTAAACGCTTGCGCGAAAGCAAAGTGATAAGCGCAGATGTCTCAATCGTAAACCCTAAGCTGC
>JABSSK010000197.1:6468-8533 GCA_013214265.1 Saprospiraceae bacterium
GAAATAATCGGTTATAAAAATTCTTTCGGGTTAGTGGGTCACTCAAGTTTTTACTCGCTTCCAGAATCTCTCGAAAAGAGGACAATTCTAGCATTTGTTCTACTTCTTCAAAGCTAAAAGATTGAAATGCAAAGGCTTCGGTTAAGTTCCGGCCTTCCCGGTCCAATTCATAGGACAAGACCGCTTGAAAAATACATACATCGCGTGCAAAAGCATCATTCTCTCGGTGGCTTTCCAAATAAGCAAAATCACCCATAAATTGAAGATTAAGGCTAAAGCTACGCTGGAAAAATAGTCGATAAAGGTCTAGGTGCTGTTTCAATTCCAGAAATTCAGGTTCTCCTTCCAGAAGAAAACGCCCTTCCTGAAGTAAAGCTTCAACGATGTTTCTGTGTAAAGGTGGGAAGCCTTCCATATCAACCTACTTTTTTTGTGGATGAGATCAAACTTACGCCAAGACGTGGTAATTCCATTTTAATACCATCTACTACTAATAGAATCCGCTGTTTTGAAAAAGTTAGTTGCAACCGCTCACCTTCCTCAAATACTAAGCTGCATAATCGAAAAAAACGAGATCGGTTTTGGGTTTCGCTTTCTGAAACCATTATATCATAACACCACGCAAAATAATCAGATAAAGGAAGGGCCTGTTGCAATTTCTCAACATACATTTGCCGATTGAAATATGCCTGCTTGGAAACTCTTTTATTAGCCGTTGTACGAACCACCAAAGTGGAAGGCCGTTCTATAAATTGCTCCAAAAAGAATTGTACTTCTGATTCAATTGTATGCCCTAATAATGAAAAGGAATGCCGCTTTGCCAGTCTAGGTGTGTCTCGACGGAAGGGCTTTTCCAAAAAATACATCCAGCCGTTTAAGGTTTCTGATTCTCGCTTCAAACGCTCAATCATCGGTAACAGCTCACGTGTAATTAATCGGGATTGCTCAACCATTCGCTTGTCAGCTACCCGCAATAAGTCGTGTAATTGTGCATAGCGATCTGAAATGCGAGGTTCTATCTCTTCAAACCGTGCTTGGTTAACCGCTCGTGAAACCCTGGTCAGAACATTCGCAATCGAAGTGGGAATATGTACATCTAGAATGCGACTCAACGGTTCGATATAGTGCTCAATAAGATGTCGTGCCTTTTGAACCCGCTCCGAATAGGAAAGCTGATTAACATTCGTTTTTAATTCTTGCGTTGCGCGTAATAGCTGCCCTGTATTACTTTCAACATTATCTAAAAAGCGCTGAACTTCATCGTATAAGGCGTCCAGTCGTTCACGCAGCAATATTGGATTCTGTGCAGTATTAGGACCAGTGACGCGATCGAGCAACTCTTCCATCGACACACGATATTTATCGAGTTCTTCCGGTAGTAATGGCTTGTAGGCACTCATCAAAAAACCTAAGAACTGACGCAGTGGCTCGGATAATCGGTAATCGTTGAACTGAGGTAGTAACAACTTGTACTCGAACAGTCTTTTCAGGGTGATGTCCCCTCGCCCTTTCACCAACGCTTCAAAATTTTGCCCCGACACCACATTGTCATCTAATTGTGCTAGGAAGAGTCTTTGAAAAAAATCAAAATTCTCCTCCACAAATCCCAATACTTTATCAGGATCCGCTTTCCAAATCATTTACCACTGGATTATTCCGAAGCTGTTTGCCGATTTACATCTATATAATGCTTATCGGCTTCCACCATCAATTGACCATATTCATTCCTGCGAATCATGACATACCGCTCAAAGCCATCGACGAAATCAGGCGCAGCAAAAATGGGATAAAAGTGATGCTGTCGACAAAAGGCCACAAGCTGAGGCCGATTCTTACCGTCAATGGTAGCAATTTCATCAATAAATTAAACCACTCGGTTGTCTGGTGTCTGCAGCGACAATCGGCTAATGACCATCATAAAGATAACCAATCGCAGCATGCGGTCCGGCCCATCACTTTCCACCTGCTTTCCTAAATCAACAGTACGCAATTTGCCATTTACTTTCAGCCGTAAACGCAGACTAAACAGCTCCGAAAACTTAATGACTAACCCTTTTTCAAGATA
>JABSSK010000198.1 GCA_013214265.1 Saprospiraceae bacterium
GAATCAGATGACTTACATCAAAGATGGCTTCTAATTCTTGGCAAACAGGCGGATCCCGAAGGCCATGTTTCTATTCAGGGAACCGCTCTGGGTATGGATGATGTACTCGAAGCATTATACGATAGTGATCGTGACCGTGGCTTGGGTCCTACTTCTCCACAAATAAATCGATGGTTAGGTGATATCCGAAAATACTTTCCAGCTTCCATTGTCCAACTCATGCAGCGAGACGCACTCGAAAGGCTAGAACTGACAGAGATGCTACTTGAACCTGAATTATTAGAATCCATAGAAGCTGATGTTAATCTGGTCAGTACATTGCTCAATCTGCAACAAGTTATGCCCGATAGAACCCGGGAATCCGCCAGAGAAGTCGTTCGTAAACTAGTCCGCAAGCTGGAAAAAAAATTAAAAAACCCATTACAAAAGGCCATTCAAGGCGCACTGAATAAGTCGAGTCGAAAGCGGAACCCAAAGCTCAGTGAAATGAACTGGCATGCAACCATCAGAGCTAACCTAAAGCATTATCAACCTGACTATAAATCCATTATACCTGAAAAACTAATCGGCCATGGTCGCCGCTCTCAAAAGCTCAAGCACATTATCCTGCTAATCGATCAAAGCGGTTCTATGTCGGCATCTGTGGTTTACAGCAGTATCATGGGTTCTATCCTCGCCAGCTTGTCCGCTGTAAAAACCCATCTGATAGCATTCGATACTAGCGTAGTAGATCTTACTGAAAAACTGCATGACCCTGTAGACCTTCTCTTTGGGAGTCAGCTTGGAGGGGGTACACATATTGATCGGGCCCTGCGGTACGCCCAACAACAAGTCACACAGCCAACGGATACGATTATTGTCCTCATCTCTGATTTAATGGAAGGAGCACCACCTCGATATATGATGCAAACTGTTCACGAAATTGTATCTAGTGGTGTTCAGTTGATTTCTTTACTAGCCCTAAATGATGAAGGCGCACCAGCATTTGATCAGAAAATAGCTGCCAGTCTTTCCCATTGGGATATCCCTACTTTTGCCTGCACACCAGAGCAGTTTCCAGACCTTATGGCTACAGCCATAAAAAAGGAATCTATTCGCTACTGGATGACAAAGCACAATGTAGTTGCAAAATCATAGAATAACATCACGAACAACTATTCTCCAGAAGTCGCCGATACCATTGAATGAGCCTTTTGTAATTATCAATATGAATTCGTTCGTCAATACCATGGATGCCGCTAATATCGTCCGAATCCACGATAACAGGCATGAAACGATATGTCTGCTTTGAAACATCTAGGTAATGGCGGCTATCCGTTGCACCAACAACCAATCCCGGAGCCACTACTGCCTGGGGAACCAGTTCCCGAATTGTTTTGTGAATCACTTGAAACCCGAAAGCACTTGTTTCAGAAACGGGTGCAGGTGCTGAGGGTGAAGTGACATTATAGAACGATACGTCAACCCGATCATCATCAACAACTTTTATAATTCTCTCTTTTACCGTTTCGGGTGATTCACCTGGAATAATCCTAAAATTCACGATTGCACTGGCTGTGGTTGGTAATACATTTTCTTTTACCCCAGCTTCGATGATCGTAGGTGCTGTGGTTGTTCTTATAATAGCAGAACTTGTGTTCTTCTGACTTAATAGCCTAGCGAGGAGCCCATCGGTCAGCCATAGATTTGCAAAAACCATTCGAAGCGGAAAATTCATCTCTGGCCCCGCATATGTAAGCAACGAACGTGTTGGTTCACCCATCCTAGCTGGAAATGGATGAGCTTCCACTTTCGCTATAGCCTTACTTATTATTCCTATGGCCGTCTCTTTTGGTGGCATTGAAGAGTGCCCTCCCTCATCCAGTGAGACAGCTAATCGCAAACTGGCAAAACCTTTTTCTGACAAACCAATCATAGCTACAGGTCCATCCAGTCCTGGTAATGCATCTTCAATGATCAAAGACCCTTCATCTAATGTATATTCAAAGGATAATCCCTGGCGTTGAAATGATTCTGCAATTGCCATTGCACCACGTCCACCCACTTCTTCGTCATGACCAAATGCCAAATATAAAGAGCGCGTAGGCTGATACCCCTCCTTAAGCATTTGTTCGACAACCTCAAGCATACCCATTACATTGACCTTATCATCTAGCGTTCCCCTACCCCAGATATAGTCATCAGCTACAATACCGGCAAATGGGGGTTGTGACCATGCGTTTCTGCTCTCCGCTTCTACAGGAACAACATCAAGATGGGCTAACCAAAGCACAGGGGGTAACTTAGGGTTTGAACCGCCCCACTTGTATACCCGACTGAAGTCATTCTCATATTTCCAATCTAACTTTTCGTGCACCAGCGGAAAAGATGCCCTTAAGAAAGTATCGAATGCTAAAAAAGCTGATGTATCTACTCCCAAAGCCGAACTGATCGTAGGAAAATTCACCGATTTTGCCATGCGACTAACAGCACCCTCAGGCACTGGCTCACCCTGAATAGGATCGATAGGAATCTGGCGACTCGAAAACAGAAAAGTACGAACTACCAGAATAATCAACAAGATCAAGAAAAGGGAAAGGACTAACCGCAATATCCGCTTCATAATATTAAATGCGTTCAGCTTCTAGTTTAAGCAAATTGAGTAAGTATTGACCGTAGCCGGACTTAATGTATTTATGACCCAGTCGCTCCAATTGACCAGCATCGATAAAACCCATTTCGTAAGCGACCTCCTCAATACATCCTATTTTTAGACCCTGTCGCTCCTCAATAACCTGAATATAATTACTGGCCTGCATCAGTGACTGATGCGTACCTGTATCGAGCCACGCTACGCCACGCTCCAAAACACCTACCTGAAGCTTGTCATTTGCTAGATAGTGCTTATTGACATCCGTGATTTCGTATTCCCCACGAGCACTAGGCTTCAGATGCTTTGCAATCGAAACCACATCATTATTATAAAAGTATAATCCCGGAACAGCAAAGTTTGATTTAGGCCGCTCAGGCTTCTCCTCAATAGATAATGCCTTGAAATGCGAATCAAACTCAACAACACCATAGCGCTCAGGATCAGCAACACGATAAGCAAAAATCACCCCCCCACTAGGATTAACCGCTTTTTGCAATAATTCTTGTAAACCACTTCCGTAAAATATATTATCACCAAGTATGAGTGCCACCGGATCATTACCAATAAAGTCCGCCCCCAATACAAATGCTTGAGCAAGACCATTAGGCTCATACTGAGGTATGTATGAAAAAGAACAACCAATTTCACTTCCATCCCCCAATAGTGCCTGAAACTTAGGTAAGTCCTGCGGAGTAGAAATAATTAATACCTCCCGAATACCAGCAGACATCAGTGTCGAAAGTGGATAATATATCATAGGTTTGTCATACACAGGCATAAGCTGCTTACTAACAGCCATCGTTATCGGATATAAGCGTGTACCTAGTCCACCGGCCAGAATAATACCTTTCATTTTACACTTAATTTTTGGTTTATTTTTAGAACAATACTCAGCCCGCACCTAATATTCGCCTTACACGTATCAGCAACTCTGCTGGCTTAAATGGCTTTGAAATAAAATCTGAAATCCCCATATTGAAAGCCTCCAATATTCCCTCCTCATCATCTGGGTCAGCTAGAAGTAGCACTGAAGTATGATCACCACGCCATCCCTTTACCTCTTTGACAACCTCCATACCTGCCGGCTTCTTCATATCCATATCGACAATAACCAAATCGGGGTCAACAGCAGCCAATTCCGATTTAATTGAATCTTTCATCTTGGAGAGAACAACATTAAAACCCTGCTTACTTAAGCGGAACTCAATAGCAGTTAATAGGATCTCATCACTTTCACATATCAAAATTTTCATATTGGCATTTTAGAGCGTTGGGGAATCATCCCCTCTTGGGATAAATACAAATTGTGCACCAAGATCACTTAATACAAAAAGACAAAGCGACGCTTGGGGGTCTTTATAAACCTTTTTAAATTCACTTATCTTACCTTGTTCAACGACCTGCTTGGTCACCAATTCTTCTAATGTGGTAACATTAACTGACCAATAAACACCAGCCTGTTCATCTCGCTGCATCAAAGGTAAACCTAAATCTACTGAAAGTTGGTGCACTACAAAAATAGGGTAAAAGGAAACATCCTGATCCAATATGGTGTCGGCAGCGCTGCCTAATAATGGCTTAAAAGGTGCTAGATCCTCCTCTAATTTTTGATATTTTTTTGCTTTTTGCATATATTATTTTAGTTCCAATAAAGCAATATTTTCAATGTGATGTGTATGTGGAAACATGTCTACGGGCTGTACCCGCCGTACCTTGTATTTTTCCAGAAGTACTTGTAAGTCTCGAGCCTGGGTAGCCGGATTACAACTAACATAAACAATTCTTGGCGCCTCCAACATCAATAACATCTGAACTACATCAGGATGCATGCCTGCACGCGGTGGAGCCGTTATTAGCACATCAGGCCTCCCATGCTGCATCGCAAAATTTGAGGTAAGAATATTTTTTACGTCGCCCGCATAAAAAACAGCATTTTCTATACCATTGATTTGCGCATTGACCTTAGCATCTTCAATAGCTGCCGGGATTTCTTCAATCCCAACAATCTGACCCGCACGCCTAGCCATATACAACCCTATACTTCCAATTCCTGTATATAAATCATATACATTTTCCGAACCCGTAAGACCTGCAAAATCAACCACTACATCATACAATTGACGTGCCTGCCGAGTATTCGTTTGGAAAAAACTTTTTGGCCCAATACGGAATCGCACATCACCCAGAGCATCTTCTACGTAAGGCTTACCATAGTATAACTGCAAAGGTAAGTCGAGCAAAAAATCATTTACTTTGGTATTTATACAGTAATATACTGACGAAAGACCTAAATTTTTGGCTATTAAACCGTCCAGAAAAGGTTTGTACTTTTCTGGTTCATCCCTAGCAAAAGCCACCAGTAAAAGGACTTCACCCACATCTGTAATGCGTAACATCATATTACGCATGAAACCCTCATGGGTTCTAGCGTCATAAAACGGTAACCCAAGCTCTTTCGCAAGAACACGTGATGCATTACGAATCGCATTCGATGGATCAGGTTGCAGCCAGCAATGGTGAATGTCCACAACCTTATCAAAAGCGCCTGGAGGGTGAAATCCCAGAACCTCTTTTTCCATTGCAATATCAGGATCATTTAACTCCTCAGCTTTCAGCCAGCGCTTATTTGAAAAAGAAAACTCCATTTTATTTCGGTAGTACGTAGTCTGTGAACTACCCATAATAGGTCGAAATTCTTCAATATCTGCTTTCGCTATCCTCGTTAAAGCATCACGAACCACTTGTTCTTTGTGGCGTAATTGTGCTTCATAGTCCGTATGTTGCCATTTGCATCCACCACAAACACCAAAGTAGTCACAAAAAGGTTCAACACGGTCATCAGAATAAGTGTGATATCGAACTACTCTACCTTGAAAAAAACCTTTACGCTTTCTCGTAACCACAACATCCGCCACATCACCAGGAACAGCACCTCTATCTACAAAAACTACTTTACCTTCCGCATCTCTCCCTACAGCCTTACCTCGATCTGCAATCCCAGTAAACGCCACTTTCTCAAGAATCTTATTTTTCTTTTTCCGTCCCATATTCTTTTTGTGAAACAACGTCTTTTAACGTGTTAGAACGATGTAGTCCCGTAATAGCGTTTTTAAAAACGCTTCATCTGTCTGTTCGGTTCTTTCCAGTACCAAAACGGAACGCAGATGATCGGCTAATTCCGTTAAAACCAACTTATGTGCGTCATTCTTGTACGTTCTATATCGATTTAAACACGATTTTATAATCAACATATCCTCCTCACCCAAAGATCGCACTTGTGGAAAAGTAGGTTCATACCCTGCCATACTCTCGATGTTCAGGATATCATCAAGCTGAAAGTGAATTCTATTCCGTAAGCGAACTACAGTTGTATGCGCAGTCATATCACCCAGTCGTTGATTCTTAGCTGAAGTTGCAATGAGGACTGCTGCTGGGACACCAAATCCAAAAACCACATCGATAATTAGAAAAATCATCCGAATCAGATAATCCGCAAGTCCTGCCTGACGCCCATCTATCCGAACCACTTTTATGCCTATAGCCTTCTTCCCCCATGATTGCCCATCGAGTAGCAATTCACATAAAAACTGATATAGTAATAAGGTTATGATGGGTAGCAATTGAAAAAATACATTACCAAATAAACTACCCCCTCTACCAAAAATTCGAAGAAACAGAAAGACGATTATAAGGTCTATCACAGCAATAATCAACCCGTCAATGATAAACGCTAATATCCGCTCCCGAAGATTAGCCAGCTCGTATTCTATCGTGACATTTTGTGACGTCCTGATATCAATGGTTTGCATGCTGGCAGTTATATTTATACAAAGGTTTCTATAAAATTAGAATTCTCCAAACCTAAACTTTTTGGAAGCCATAATAAACGATTCCGTAATCTTTACTAAATCATGCGCGAAACAAAATTTATAGAGCAGAACAAAGAAAAATGGCTCAAATTCGAATCAGAGATAGAGGCTAAAAAAAAAGACCCCAGCATCCTGAAAAATCTTTTCATTCAAATAACAGATGACTTATCATTCTCAAGAACGTTCTACCCTAACCGATCGGTTAGAGTTTATCTCAATAGCCTAGCACAAAGAATATTTTTTCGTGTATACCGTGGCCAACCAACTATTCGTAAAAGGCTGGCTAGGTTTTGGTTCGACGATTTACCTCATGTAATCCATGAAGCTCGAAAAGATTTCCTACTCTCATTTTTGGTCTTTTCTCTTGCCTTCGGTATCGGTATATTATCCAGTATGATTGAGCCCGATTTCCCACGTTATATACTGGGGGACATGTACATAGATCAAACAATCCATAATATTGAAGCTGGTGACCCCATGGCGGTATATAAAGATAGGGACCAACTGGGCATGTCAATGGGTATTACCCTTAATAATTTATGGGTTGCACTTCTAACCTTCGTCTTGGGTACAATAGCTGGTGTTGGTAGTGTAGCTTTGTTGCTGACCAATGGAATTATGATTGGTGCTTTTCAATATTTCTTCATCCAACAGGGGTTATTCTGGGAGTCTTTCTTTACCGTATGGACCCATGGAACACTTGAAATATCATCAATAATTATCGCAGGAGCAGCGGGAATAACAATGGGTCGAGGCCTCACCTTCCCCGGCACCTACACAAGAATGCAAGCTTTTCAGCGATCGGCAAGAAGAGGGCTGAAAATCTTAATCGGTATTGTACCCGTAATCATTCTAGCGGGTTTCATAGAAGGTTACCTCACTCGTTACACAGATACCCCCAATATTATAAGAGCATGCTTCATTGCCGTTTGCCTATTCTTTGTACTGATCTACTTCGTTTGGTATCCACGCTTTCGTTCTCGCATTAGCTTCAGTAGTAGTCGTACCATCGCCGATCCTACGCCAGATATAAAACGTACAATTGATTTTTCCATAATTAAAAGCGCTGGTGACATTTTTGCAGATGTATTACTTCTGTCCCTTTCGTACGGTAAAAGCCTCTTCAAATGGAGCTTTGGGATAGCCATCTTTTAAATAAGTCTGCTCTTCTTATCAGCAACTGAACCAATAACTGATATCTTCTTTTTCCCAAACCATTTATTTGGAAAATTTCAGGTTCTAGGCCGTTTTTTCAATAATCCTTCCCAAAACCTGACTCCACTGGCGATGGGCCTATCCATGGCTGTATTAGCTACTGTAACAGCCACAATCATCAATACTGAACGTGGTAGCCATAATCATACCATGCCGTTCTGGAAACAAACAACTCTTTCGTTACTACCTATTGGAATTATCTTAATGATTATTGCCACTCAAAATTGGTATACTTTCTTTTTGTTGGCCTTTGTAATTCCAATACCACTTATTTATCTAAGTAACCAGCATATCTACGGAGAATCAATTCGACATACATGGAAGCGTACTCGCCATCTGCTCATTGGAAATTATTGGCGAAGTTTAGGACTGTTTCTAATGCTAATGATGATTTGCTTCATATTTTTCTGCCTATTAGACACATCTATATTCCTCTTCTACCTCAATTTCATCAACTTAGTTGTCTATTTACCCAACGAACAGATGGAAATATTCATGACCATTATAGAAACTCTAATCACAGTTACTGGTATTCTTTTTTTAACTAGTTTGGTATTTATGGGTTTTTACTTACAACTTTTCAGTCTTGAAGAAATACGGAACGCAACATTCCTTCGAAAAAAGATAAAGAAAATCCAAGTACAGCATCAAATTAAAGGTCTGGCAAAAGAATAAAGTCCATGTATTATTCGGTTCACATGCTATCCGTCATTTCCTTCAGCTTACTGATGCTCGTATCCGTTCCCGGAGCCACGCAAAATAGCGATACATCTTTATTGAATGTGGACTCCTGGGAGCAACTTACTAAAGACC
>JABSSK010000199.1:0-6288 GCA_013214265.1 Saprospiraceae bacterium
GACTTAAACCAATTATTATAGCTCCTATACCCCTTCCTAGTGGGAAAGTACAAGATTAAGCAGGCGTAATTTCATACTTTTTGCAATAAAACATCAATTCTGGTCACTTGGTAAATACGGGAAATCGGAATAGTTTTTATTTGCGTATGTTTTTTTATCTTATTGTTCTATGGCAACCTGCAGGATGGGAGATGATTTTTAATTTTATTTTTTTGATTTTAGAAATATGAGGAAGCAACAGGATAAGATTATACCCCCTCCTCATACGGCAATAATTGACGGGCAGGATAATCATTATTTGTCCGCTTTTCCTGGGCAAGATGGTATGCTGGATTTATTTACGTTACAGGCTTTTTTACCACAGGGAGCCCTTAGCTTATGGCTGACTAACTATATTAAAGGGGATACGGATGCCCTGCAATTGAATTTAAATAAGCAAGTGAGCCGTCAGTTCTTGCATCTTTTTTTGGACAATCAAAACGCTAGCCAGTACCAGTCAACCCATATTTTGCGTCTTGGCTATCCGATTGCAGTATTGCGGCATCAGGGAACTTTGGTATCTGCACCTCTTTTGCTATGGCCTATTCAATTTGTTGCTGACCCGTTTGAACCAGAGAAATGGACCATTAAGCCTGTAGGTAAACCTCCAATTTTGAATCCGTTTATATCTGCTATTTGGAATTCTGTACTGTCATATTTAAAAGAGCATTCCAGTAATCCACCTGTCCATGTCCATGATTTACCCGCTTGGGTACAAGGGACTCCAGGTGAATTGGTACAGTTTGTACCTTTTCCGACCCAATTTTCAGTATCTGTACCACGTATTTTTTGGTCAGCGGTTTTAGGAACTTTTCCGGATACGCATCGTGTGTTTTCGGGTACTGCATTTTGGAAAAAATATCCTAAGGGATCATCTTTAGGGTCTCTTAAAACCCATTTATCGCATCTACCACTTCATCCTGAACAGCAGACGAGCTTTCGGATGCGTTCAAAAGATCGTATATCACTGGTTGTGGGGGGAGCGGGCACTGGTAAGTCGCATTTCATGGCGCATACCGTAATTAATGGGTTATTACATGGGCAGCGGATATTGGTCATCACGGATCGTCTTGTTGCTGGTAAGCGCTTACAACTGACGTTGGATCGCCTCGGATTAAACGGATTAGCCATCTATTTTAGGAGTCCTGCTGAAGATGGTCTCTTTCTGGATAGCTTATTGCGCCAGTTTGCTTCTCGACAGCAAGCACCCATTTCTTTTGATCGCATTGGTTTTCAGGCAGCACTTCAGGCTTGTCAATCCGCTGATGATCATTTCCACCAAACGGTAAGGGTGCTGCGTCGGCCTCGTTTTAACGGAATGCATTGGACAAAACTGGTTGGTCAATACCTAAGTGCTAGTATGTGCAATGGTCGAACCTTACTTCATGACCAGTTGGATGCACAACAATTCGCTTGGTCCATGGATGCTTATCACGTGCTTTGCGCAGGGTTGGAAAAAGCGCAGCCTATTTTTGATACTCTTGGAACCCTTGAGCACCCTCTGAATGCCATTCAGGATCATATTTTTCTGGATTATAGCCTAGAGGAATCCCATTCATATATAGAGAATAGACTCGAGCAATTTCTTGCTGCCAGCAGTGTTTTACAACACAGCTACATTTTATTGTTAAATCGATATGCAGAGGCTCTTCAGCAAGGATATGACACTATATTTTCGCGATTGCAGCAAGGGGTTCACGATATTCAGGTGTTACTGGAAAAAGGTGTGGATGCTTATGGCAATAATTTCCTCTTGACTTCCAATGTTTCAATTCGCCTGTATCAGGGCATTTCCGGTAAGGTAAAGAAGATAGCTAAGCTCAGGGATCAGGTACGGTCAGCATATTTGCGGTTAGTAGTTGCTGTACAACTGGAAGATCACTTTTCGTATACGTTTCCTAAGGAAGTTGAGCGTAAGAATATGCGAACTTTACAAACGGTAGTCGAAACGTTTAACTTGTATTTAAAACAATGGAGTCTTGATACCCATGACGTAGTTGAACAGTACAAGCAGCAATTATCGAGGCAGTCTAGTCATCCTATTTTATCATGGCAGGATGAAGCCAGTAGGCTGACACAAAAGCTACAGTTATTGTTGCAACAACTTAATGATGAAAAGTTACTTTTAAGTCAACCGCACAGTCAGGCTACGGCATTAGTGGATCAGCAACAGTTTCTTTCAGAATTACTTCAGCATTTAGATCATTTACAACTAAGCTTGCGAGACTTTACGTCCTATTACCATTGGCGTCGTTTCTGGTTACAACAACCGCCAGCAGGGCGAAAAGTCATTACATCCATGATTAGGGTTAAAGCCGATAATTGGAAAGGCACATTTACCAGTTGGTATTACGATCAGGTTTTGCGTCAAGCATTCGAGGAACAACTACCAGATCAAAAGTTCATAACAAAGACCTACGAGTCTGACCTTATTGTTTTTCGGAATAGGCTACCGTTAAAAATTCGGTTTTCCCAAGAGGTGCGTCGCAACGAAACACTTCAGGAACTACGGCGCAGGCAGCGGATGCGCTATCAGTCATTATTAGGGAAAGGAAACTCAGATGAAGACTTTACGCAACCGTTTGATAAGGATACCGCACAATTCATTTCGGAGATGATTCCGGTTTTTATTTGTCCTTCTACCATTGCGGCTAAACAGTTTGATATCGGTGATGGTCCTGTGTTCGATATGGTCATACTGGAAGGCGGGCAATACATTGATGCACAAACAGGAGCTTCGTTGGCTGAATTGGGTCGGACTTGTGTTATAATTGGGGATGATGGCTTTTCGATGGATGACTATAAAGATGATGTTCTGGAGTCGGGGTATAAGCAGAACTTTCCACTAACGAGGCTTCAGCACATTCGTCGTGTTTTTCCGGGTCATCCGATTCAGTATGGCCAGTCCGATTGGTTTAAACCGGGTTTGGATCTACCTTCCAATATATCTTGGCAGGAGGTGCTGGGGTATTACAATGAGGAGGAGGGTCATAATGAAAAAGAAGGACAAGCATTAATTCGGTATGTACTTGATTTGCAAGGAAAGTGGTCGCATCAACCACCCAGTATAGGCATTGTTGCGGGTACTAAAGGCCAACGTGACTGGTTAGCGGAAGCTTTCTTTGTGCAACGAAAGCAAAATGCAGAAGTACGGGATTGGTTTTTACAACTCGAGCGAAATGGATTATCCATTCTATCAATTGATGAGTTAGAAGGGATGCGTTTTGATATGCTATTATGCTCTTTGGCTTATGGACCTTCAGCTACCTCGGGTACAACCCCGCATATAGGCCGATTAAATACGCCTTCTGGGCGTCGGCAGTTATACGAGTTTTTTGCTTCAGCTACACAGTATATGGTGGTATTTAATTCTATTTCTGCTGCAGTGCTATCCCGTTTTACGGACGAGCCTGTATCGAAAGGTACATTTCTATTAGGGGTTTTTGCTCATCTGGCAAGGGCTACGGCAGCACAAAATGATAAGGAAAAGAAAAAGTGGATAAAAAAAGCGAAAATATTTTCCTCTCCGTTACCACAACACATAGACACCGACTTCCTTTTTCAAGTAGGTCAGCGTTTGAAACCTTTTTTGGGACCGGACCGGATGGTATGGAATACTTATCCGGGACCAGACGAATGGCCTTTGGTAATCCGGCCAGCTCGTCAAAGTCGATTTACCTACTGGCTTCTACCTGATGATCTGTTGGCGAATGGTCCGGATAGTAACCCAGAATGGGAATTGAAGGAACGAAAACGCTTATTAGAAAAAGGGATATTGACGGTTCCTGTATGGTCATTACGATGGTGGCGGAACGAGAATGATGAAGCCCGTAGAGTAGCATCTCATTTATTTAATTTGGATCAAGAAGCTTATGGAACCAGGTAGCCAAGTTTTAATTTTTGATATCAATGAAACCTGCCTGGATTTAAGCCCATTAAAAAGAGGTTTACAGCAGCTATTAGGGGGATCATCTGATCTGGTCGACTTATGGTTTCGCAACCTGTTACATTATTCTGTAGTGCAGTCTGTTGCTGGCCCTTGGCACTCTTTTGGTGAGATCGGGTTATCCGTTTTACAGTTAGTAGCGGAGTCAAAAGGGATACCGATTGATCAAGACCAAGCGCAGACGACTCTCTCACTATTGCGAAAATCACCACCGCATGCGGATGTAATTCCTGCCTTACAACGATTAGGAAATGCTGGTTACCGATTGGTAGCCCTAACTAATTCAGGTCGGGAGACACTTGACGCCCAGCTAGCTTTTTCTACCCTCAACCAGTACTTTGACCGCGCGTACAGCGTAGAAGAGGTCGGGAAATACAAACCAGCAAAAGAAGTGTACCACTGGGCACTCAGCCAAGAAAATATTCTGCCACACCAAGGATGTATGGTTGCGGCTCACGCTTGGGATGTTGTGGGTGCCAAGTGGGCTGGCTTACAAACACTCTTTTTAAAACGGCCTGGAGTAGCTTGGTATACCCTGGGTCCTCCTCCGGATTATGTTTTTGAGGACTTGGGTAAGGTAGCTGATGAATTTTGTTAAAGTTTCAAGAATTATGCCCTGTAGTGCAACTTAAATCTTCGTACTTATAGTTCTTTTTTAAGGAAAAATTTAGCCCATAGACATACTTATAAAAGATTTTTTCCTGCTTGGTTAGAATGGTGGAAGATGCTGTAACCAGCCCCTGAATTGTAGCGTAAATATAGACCATCGATAGAACCCAGAAGAACATATCCCATGAAACCATCCAAGTGGCATATCCTGCCCTTTCTTGTAGTATTATTATCGGCATGTAGTCGGCCTGATAGCCATGCATCAATGGAGCGGGTTCCTTTCTTACAGGATGCATCCCCACTATGGATCGATAGCCTTGTCCACCGAATGTCAATCGAAGAAAAGCTAGGGCAGCTCATTTTCTTAGAATACAACAAAGCGGATTCCACCTCGGATGATCAACTTATTCAGTGGGTCGAAGAGGGGCGCCTTGGTGGGATAATACCTGAAGGACTCTCATATCAACATTTCCGTTATATCACAGATACCCTCCAGGCCATAAAGCCTATTCCCTTATTTATAGCTTCACGCAATAAGCAAATGCTTCACCAACAATTTAGTGACTGGGAATCCCCATATACATTTACACGAATTGGAAACGACTCTCTCCGTACCCATTTACAGCGGTTATATGCTCGGGAGGCTTTTTATTTAGGTATCAATATGGTCTTTGGAATGGATTTGGAATCGAACCTTATATCGACTTATTGGAATAAAGGCCGTACATCATGGCTAAACAAATATCATATTTTGTCAGGTGCCGAGAACTTTCAGGACTATTATCCAGAGGAGCCTGATACTTCGTCGTGGCTAAAAGAAGTATTACAACCAACCCATGATTTGATTGGTCAGGGATTAAGTGCTATTAATATTCCGGATGATTGGCAGATGTATTGTGGAAGTGAGCAGGCCACATTTCAGACTTATTTTATGGACCATCTTGATTTTCAAGGGCTATTGTGGGCTAAGGTGGATGCGTACATGGATGTATTGTGTCTTTGGAACCAGGGAGTTGATCAGTTTTGGGTGCAATCGTCACCGACGTCTATTCATCGTGTTATGGTAGCGGCTGTAAAAAACGGTGTGATCCGAGTAGAAGATGTCAATCAGCGGGTTACCAAGGTGCTGCGGGCAAAATATTGGATGCATAATGGTTTGAAGAATCCGAATGATAAAGCCCATAAACCTTCTGTTTTATCTGCGTCCTTAATTGGTGGGTTTTCCCCAGATCATTCGTACGTGGATCAAATACGCGAGGACAAAGTGAAAGCCCATTTTGATCCGTTGCTGTGGGATGCATTTCATCAAAACCTAGATATGGCTTCATTGGTTTTACTCCATCATCCGAGTGGGGATTGGCCTATGCTAAAACCCAAAGAAAAACCTTATTGGGTGCTTGACTTTAGTCCGCAACCTGCTATTCATTTCAAGAAAACATTGGCAGGTTATCTGAATTTGACCCACCATCGGGGGCAATTTACGCCAGGACAAGGATACTCCTTTCCTGTGATGCCTGAGGGGGTTCAATCGGTGGTGTTATTTGATGGTACTTACTTGCGGTTACCCCGAGACAGACAATTTATGCAGGCCTTAAAATCGGAGGGTGCGATCATCATTAATATGGGACCTCCTGCTGCGATAGCTGCACTTGATACAGCAGGTGTAACTTTAATTCAGGCACCTCCTCGTACCC
>JABSSK010000199.1:6298-8526 GCA_013214265.1 Saprospiraceae bacterium
CAAGCTCTGGCTGAAGTATTAATGGGAGCCCGGTCTATTGATGGTAAGTTAACGCACGAAATCAATAGCCAGTTGGGTATCGCAGCGGGCTTGTCCTATGCAGCCATTCGCCTAGGTAACAGTGATCCGGAAGAGGTAGGTATTCGAGGAGATAAACTGCTAGCGATTAATGCCATTATTCGGAAAGCTATTCGGGAAAAAGCTTTCCCAGGATGCCAGTTGTTAGTGGCACGTCAGGGACGTATTATTCTGAATAAATCTTTTGGAACACATCAGTATGCTACTCAGAAAGCAGTAGAAAACGGTGATTTATATGATTTAGCTTCCATAACTAAAATTGCAGCTACCACTATCGGGATCATGAAAGCCTACGAATTGGGTATGATTGACTTACAAGATCAAGTAGGCCAGCATCTTCCAAAACTTAAAGGTGGTGATGTCGGGGGTGTCACTATTGCTCAGTTGTTGGCTCATCAATCAGGTATTCAACCCAATATTCCTTTGCGTTATTCGATACTTCACCGAGATAGTACGGACGATACTTGTGATGACTATTTGTGTTTTGAGCAGTCCGATCTCTTTCCAGAGCGGGCTGCTGAGCATATCTATGTGAAAAATGGATTTATTGATTCTGTCCTTGCACGTATCCATACCATAAAGATTGAAAGTGGACGCAGATATCGCTACAGCGATGTAAATTTTTTGCTGTTGCAAAAAATACTGGAAGGAAGAAGTGGGATGACGCTAGAGAAATGGTTAGGTAAGCATTTTTATGAACCACTGGACTTGCCGACAATGGCTTTTCGACCTTTATCCAAGGTAAATCCTGAACGGATTGTACCGACAGAGAGAGATTTGAGGTGGCGTCATCAATTACTACGGGGCTATGTTCATGATGAGGCTGCTGCCTTATTGGGAGGAGTAGCCGGGCATGCTGGTCTGTTTAGTAATGCCGAAGACCTTGCCACCCTGATGCAAATGTTACTTAATGGGGGGCGATATGGCGGTATAACTTTTTTACAACCCACCACCATCAAGTTGTTCACTGCAGCTCAGAACGGTAGTCATCGGGGGCTTGGTTTTGACAAACCCAAAAGGGGCTACGGCCGCAACCATGCTAAATATATGTCTTCAATGAGCTTTGGTCATCTTGGCTTTACGGGTACTTGTGTTTGGGTAGACCCGCAGGAAGAGCTTATTTATATCTTTTTATCTAATCGGATACACCCTTCCATTGCAAATAAAAAGCTCATGCGTAAAGGTATTAGAGGTAAAATTCATCAAGTCGTATACGATGCTTTAGATACGTATTCAGATCAATGGCCTGACCTGCCTGATCCATTATTACCATATGATGGGCGAATCATTAGTCAGGTCGTTATGGACTAATGAGTCCTTCATAAAGCCAGTTGGCTAATGCATTACGATTACTTTCCAGTACGATTCTTTTCTGATCGTGTGTATTTCTAATATTAGCGAGCTCAATGTAAATGGTGTTGGGAATGACTTCCCGAAGCATATGCAGATCACGGGTACTGATCGTACCGTCGTACTGTCCATTGGATCTGTATTTTGCATATTTGGCTTTCATGGTCCTATGCAAGTTTAGGGCCAGGTCTTTACTTTCTTGTTTTTCACTCTGGTAGTAATAAAATGGATCTATCCTTTCATTTCGCGTTCTTGAATCGACGTGAATAACTAAGGTAGTTTGTTTGGAAAAGCCTAAGGTTTTATTTTTTTCGTACAGGGCATTAATGATATCCGATCGTTGGAACAATCGAGCTTTTTGCTGTCGGGGAATGATATTGCCTCCCCATACAATTTCATCTTCATCGCATTTTAGATAAAGGCCTTCACGGATTCCATCATTCTCGTCTCGGACAATCATGTAAGCTGTTGCACCGTGTTGGATTAATTTTCGGCATAGCCGGAGGGAGACGTCATAGGCGTATTCGTCTTCGCAAAGCAGGTTGCGTGCTCTTTTGCCGGTTGCGCCAGGATCAGGGCCACCATGGCCGGCGACTATATAAAAAATTTGGTTTTCTAACCGGCTGGATAGCCTAGGGGTTTTAGCATATTTTTCTCCGAAGATGGGAAAGTTCCTGCCCCCCGGATTTGATTTGTCCTGAAAGTCAGGGTACTCAATGGGCTTTGGACGTTCAATATCCAGATCAGCGGTACCACATTCCATTAGGTGGAAGGGGACCCAGAGGAATTTGTCTTCTTTA
>JABSSK010000002.1 GCA_013214265.1 Saprospiraceae bacterium
TTCCGGAGGAGGTAAAGCTCAGTCGGGATTCTTTGGCCTTGATTGATGATTTGATGCAGGAAGCCATTCAGGAAAGGGCTACACCGGGCGGTGTGATATTGGTGGCGCGTGATCGCCAAATAGTTTGGCACAAGGCATATGGTCACCATACTTATACCCAAAGAACGCCCACTAGGGTTGATGACTTGTTTGATGTAGCCTCCATAACCAAGGTAGCAGCTACAACAATTTCAGTAATGAAAATGGAGGAAGAGGGTCTGGTTGACGTGGCAAAGCCAATGAGCTGGTATTTGCCTGCATTAAGGGTAACTAACAAATCTGACCTGGAACTTGGCGATGTGATGGCTCATCAATCGGGATTGAAACCTTGGATCCCGTTTTATCGAGAGACACTTACCCCAAAGGGGCGTTACCCAACGCCAGCACTTGCTTATTATCGGAAGGAAAAGCAGGATGAGTTTTCTGTTCCAGTATCACCTGACTTATATATGAGGAATGATTACAGGGATACGATTTGGCAGACTATTTTTGAATCTGATTTGCTCAAGAAAAAAAAGTATCGATACAGTGACTTGGGGTTCATTCTAATGACCAAGATGATTGCGCATCGTACGGGTTTAGATTTGGATGTATTTGCGAATCAACACTTCTATGGTCCTATGGGATTGGAGCATATAACATTCAATCCGTGGCAAGACATGAAGCTTGACCGGGTTGTTCCTACGGAAGAGGATCAATACTTCAGGGATAATCGGTTGCAGGGGTACGTACATGATATGGCGGCAGCTATGTTGGGTGGTGTGAGTGGTCATGCTGGGTTGTTTTCCAATGCTAAGGATTTGGCGGCAATTTTCCAGATGCTTTTGAATGGAGGGAAGTATGGAGGGTCAAAACTGTTAGAGCGGGAAACTATCGATCTGTTCACAACCCGCTACAAAAATAGCACGCGACGAGGTCTTGGATTTGATATGCTACAGTTGGATCGTCGATCTTCGGCCAACTTGTCAGAGAAAGCATCTGAAAAGACTTTTGGCCACCTTGGGTTTACGGGTACTTGTATCTGGGCAGATCCGGAAGCTCAGCTGATCTACGTTTTTCTGTCAAACCGAACATTCCCTACTATGGGGAATTATGAGCTGAATAAGTTGGATACGCGTATTCGCATACAGGATCAGGTCTACCGGTCTTTGTTGGATAAGCCCTACGCTACGGATAAGAAGAGCAACCCATACCCGAAGGCGGCAGGACCTGCGGCAGGCGAGTAAAGAACCTTTTATTTTGCCATTAGGGATTGTATCTTCACGGCTAAATTGTTTAATCATGAATTTATCCTTTCGTATTGCACGCCGGTATCTTTTTGCTAAGCGGTCGACCAATGCGATTAATATAATCACCGGAATTTCCATTTTTGGTTTATCTGTAGGAACAGCAGCACTCATTCTGGTTTCTTCGGTATTCAATGGGTTTGATGACTTGATCAGTGGTATGTACGGGAATTTCAATCCGGATTTGCGGGTTACCCCCGAAATAGGAAAATCCTTTTCTCTGACAGATAAGCAACTGCAAGTGTTACGAGGGCTACCCGAGGTGGCATATGTTTCCCAAACGCTGGAAGAGATTGCTTTTTTTGAATATTCTGATAAGCAAGATTTCGGCTTATTGAAGGGCGTAGACGAATACTACCAGTTAGTTACAAATATTGATTCTACCATACGAGAAGGGTCTTTTGCCCTCACTAAGGGAGAGCAAGATATGGTTGTTCTGGGGATGGGGATGCGGGTAAAACTTGCTGTTGATGTAAATAATCCGTTCAATGGTATTAACGTGTACATGGCTAAGAAAGAGGGAGCTGGGTTATTTGGGGAGCCTTTTCGCCGCCGCACGGTTCAGCCAGCAGGGTCATTTCTTGTTCAGCAGGATTTTGATAACCAGTACGTTCTGAGTTCGATCGGCTTCGCTCGTAAAATGCTGGCTACTCGAGATGAAGTGAGTGCGCTGGAAATCAAAGTGGCAGAAGGGTATCGCCCAATAGATGCAAAGCGTGTACTAGAACAAGAACTAGGAGATGGTTTTGTAATAAAGGACAGATATGAGCAGGAAGAAGCTTTTATGAAGTTGATGCAGTTGGAAAAATGGATGGGATTTGCAATTGGAAGTTTAATGCTATTGTTAATTGCATTCAATTTAGTGGGAGCTCTCTGGATGATTGTTTTGGAAAAGAAAAATGATATTTCGATTTTGAAATCTATGGGTGCCACCAATACAACGGTCAGGAATATTTTTCTGAAAGAAGGACTGTTACTCACAGCAATTGGTCTGGGTACAGGTTTGGGGTTGGCTATGCTTTTATATATAGCCCAGAAGCAATTGGATTTGATTGGCATCCCAGGGTCTTTTATGGTTAGTGCCTACCCCATTAGTATGCGGTGGGGTGATGTTGTGATTATCACAATTACCGTACTGCTTATTGGGTTGATTGCTTCTATTCCTCCTGCTTTGCGAGCTATCCGCGTTCCTGCTCTGATGCGAGAAGAGTAGGTGCTAGAGAGTCGGTAGAAGTCATCCTTTCGTCTTATATTTGCGGGCAATACAAGAAATATGGAAGCGTGGGAATTTGATTTTAGGTGGTTGCGTGTCCGCCATATGGTTAAGGACCGGTTTGGAAAAGAAAATCTCCCTGACTTAAATGCTATTTTGTTCTTGGTTGGGGTTCAGGAATTGGGTCGCGGGCGATCGAGTTTTTCTAAGGAAGAGAAGCAGGACCTCATGCATATTGCGATTTGTCGGCTATTAAGTTATGATGGTATATACGAATTTGGAGGCAGGGATCAGGATGGATGGCCACATTGGCGGCAGATGAAAACGATTCCGGTTAGGGGGGTAGAGGAACAAGAGCAATTGTTAAAAGAATATGTTATTCAATATTTTTCAGACCTTGAATTAGAAAATGGAGGTCTGGAAAAAAAAACCGAAGAAGAATGAAAGGAGTCTTTTGGTTTTGGGTTTTGGTTGTCATGATAGTCACGTCTTGCCAACAATCTAGTGATCCGGTTGTACTGATTTCTACTCGCCATGGGGATATTAAAGTAATGCTGTATAATTCAACACCACTACACCGTGACAACTTTATTGAGTTGGCGGAGCAAGGTTTTTACGATAGCACATTATTCCATCGGGTTATTCCAGGGTTCATGATTCAGGGTGGTGATCCGGATTCAAGAATGGCAGCTCCCGGGCAGCGATTGGGGATGGGGGGCCCAGGTTACAAGATTGATGCTGAAATTGGTGCGCCGCATATTCGCGGGGCATTGGCTGCTGCCAGAGACGGAAATCCAGCCAAACGTTCGAGTGGGTCACAATTCTACATCGTTAGTGGAAGGGGTGTAACGGATCGTGATCTGGATGCTCTGGAGCAGCAGAAAGGCATTCAATATAATGATGCGCAACGCCAACTGTATAAGGAGTTGGGGGGAGCACCTATGCTAGATCAGGATTATACGGTTTTTGGAGAGGTAATATCAGGTATGGAAGTAGTTGATGCTATTGTACAAGAATCAAGAGATCGCTCGGATCGTCCAGTTGAAGATGTACGTATGCAAATGCAGGTGTTGAAAAAATAAGCAGTATGAAAAGAGATGGTATTTATCTGTGCGTAATGGTGGCTGTTCTGTTGGTGCTGGCGAGTTGTGGACGGCCAATGGATTCATTTTCAGTAGCAGATACGGAGGATGAGTATGCGCCAACAACGATTAAGTTTGAGAATAGCTCAACGAAAGCGACCTACTACGAGTGGGATTTTGGAGACGGTACGGTTTCTCAAGCTTCAAACCCAGAGCATCTTTTTGCGGAAGCAGGAAACTACCTGATTACGTTGAAGGCCTTTAATGATAATAAGGAAGTGAGCGAAGCGTATCAGCGACTGGAGGTAATAGGCCCTGATAAGTGTTTAGTTGAATTGGAGACTGACTTTGGTAAAATGATCATTGAGCTCTTTGATGCTACTCCATTGCATCGAGATAATTTTATGAAGTTAGCGGAGGAAGGCTTTTACGATGACTTACTTTTTCATAGGGTCATAAAAGGCTTTATGATTCAGGGAGGAGACCCTAAATCCAGGTCTGCGCAGCCCAATGCTCCTTTGGGGTCTGGGGGTCCAGGGTATACGATCCCTGCTGAATTTGTCGATACTTTGGTACATGTGAAAGGGGCATTAGCTGCTGCACGCACAGGAGATTCAGTAAATCCTGAGCGAAGGAGTTCGGGGTCCCAGTTTTATATAGTCGACGGGCGTCAGGTGTCAGAGCAAATACTCTCCAGTGTTGAAGGAAGAAATAATTTCAGGTATGCTACTTCCAGTAAGAATGTATATCTTAAAGTGGGCGGTACGCCAATGCTAGACCAAAACTATACGGTTTTCGGACGTGTGATTCAGGGATTAGGCGTGATTGACCAAATTGCGGCTTCTCGAACTAACCCAAGGGACAGACCTGTAAATGATGTAAAAATGAAAATGCGTATTGTGCGCTATGTTCCTGGGAAAGGAGCGATTCAACAGAAACCTTAAATAAATAAAGTGCAGGAACAAATTCTAGGCATAGATATAGGAGGAACAGGTATCAAGGGAGCGTTGGTTGATATCACAAAAGGTGAAATGGTGACGGAACGACTCAGAGCTATGACTCCTCAACCAGCAACACCGGAAGCGGTAGCAAAAACATTTGCTCAGTTGGTCAAACAACATAGCTATGAAGGCCCTATTGGTGTTGGTTTCCCTTCTGTCATTCGTAATGGGGTGGCGATTACCGCTTCTAATATAGATAAAGCATGGATCGGAACGAACGCGGAGGCCATTCTTTCTGATATGACTGGCCAACCTGTTTATGTGCTTAATGATGCTGATGCAGCTGGTATAGCAGAGATGTCCTTTGGTATAGGCCAACGCTATAAAGGGTTGGTTGTTATGATTACGATTGGTTCAGGACTGGGTTCTGCATTATTCATGAACGGTGAGTTAATTCCAAACACAGAATTTGGGCATTTCAAAATGCATGGCGATATAGCAGAAAAATACGCTTCCAATAAAACGCGTAAAAGCCTAGACCTAAGCTGGGAAGATTGGGGTAAACGGTTTAATGCTTATCTGCAGGAACTCTATTTATACCTTTCTCCTAATGCGTTCATTTTAAGTGGTGGTATCAGTAAGAAATTCAATAAGTTCGAGGCATTTCTTGATGTTCCTATACCCATTGAACCGGCTTCTTTGCTTAATAATGCCGGAACCGTTGGTGCGGCTTTATATGCTGAGAAAAGATCCCGAAGCTAACGCTCTGTTTTATGGGCGATACGCCATAATTATAGTTAGCACTTCAGGGTCCAATTCAAGTGTAGGTGCGACATCGAAGAGGGATATATGTTGGTCAAAATCCTCAGTTAATGCTTCTCCTAAGCGGTACAGAGCTTCCTGACGTTTACCTAATATAAATAAGCATGCAATGCGGGCATAATAAAGAATAATACTTGGCGCTTCTTCTTCTCCATCCATAACTATTCGAAGAGCCTCATCCGGTTGATTGGTTTCTAATAAATAGGTGGTGTATTTTAACCAATAATAGTATTCCTCGGGAGCTAGTTTTATCGCTCTAAGATAGTATTCTTCCGCTTCAGCCTCACGGGCCAAATGGCAAAGTGTTTCACCCATTGAAAGGTAGTACTCTTCACGGAAGTTTTCGATTTCCAGTGCGCGCTCATAGAAAACTAGAGCTTTTGTCCATTTGTTTTCAAAAGCATAACATTCGCCAATATGAAAGTAGGCTTCATCATTCATAGGGTCAAATGAAATGGCTTCCTTAAAGTATTGACGCGCTACATCATGAAGGTCGAGGTACATAAAACATTGCCCACACCTGAGCATTAAATCACTATCTGGAGGAAAGCGCCTTAGAATTTCCTGAAAACCTTCCAGTGCTTTTCTATAATCTTTAATTTCAAAGCTCAGCTCGGCATATTCACGATAAGCAAATTCAAATTCTTCATTAGAAAGGAAAGCAAATTCAAAAGCCTCAATGGCATCTCCGTACTGTCCCATGTAAGCATAAGCGTGGCCTAAATTGTACCAAGCCAAGTAGCTGTAGGGGTTGTCGTCAATGACTCGGCGATGAATATCAATACTTTCCGCATATCGCTTGGTTGCTTCGATGCATATCCACATACCTTCTAGCGCACCTTGATGGGAAGGGTTCAGATGCAACGCAGACTGGAGAACAAAAAACATTTGTTCATATGACTCTTGGTTGTCATAAATATGAGCTTTGGTAACGTACAAGTCCGTTAGCTCCTCTTCGGAAACACAGGTGCCTAGCATTTCTAGCATATCTAGTGCTTCTTGATGAAAACCATTGTCGCTGAGTGCTTCCGCTTTCATAAGTTGAATGTCGAAATTACCAGGGGCGAAGTTTTCAGCAATACGTAACGTGTCCAATGCTTGCTGATGTTCGTGTTGATGAATCAAAAGGTCAGCTTTACGCAAGTAAAAATCAGCTGAAAAGGGGTGGTGAGTAAGGGCATGTTCCACGGCTTCCATGGCCCTGTCAATTTGCTGATCCTCTAGGAAATAATCAATGAGTTGAGAATAGGTTTCTTCATTGAAAAAAGTATAATTAGCACTTTCTAGTGCAGATTCGTATTTAATCAAGAGGTCGTTAATCGATGGTTTTTGTTTATAACTCATAAGAGCTTGCCTGTAATTTACGCGGATTAGTACAATATATTCACAAAATACGACAAAGGCTGTTCCATTGTTGCCCACTTTTAGGCTTCGTTATGAAACGGTAGCTTTTGAGTGGTAAGTGGTAGATGCACGATCTAAGTTGCTGGCTGTTAACAATTTATATAAAAATACATCTGTTAAGAAACCTTAACATAAAACTTCAAAAGGACAGAAGTCGCCTACACTGTTTGGTGTAGATAAAGTATTACTAATTTGCGAATACGATAGGTAGATGCCGAGAAAAAATAATTTCTGGTAATTGTTGGTACTAAGATACGTTGGAATTGATTTCAGGTTTCTTTTTATTGAAACTAACTAAGTACACACCTGAAAAAATAAGACAACCTGCTAATATTTTTATTCCCTGAAGTTGATCGATGCCCATGGACAGTGCGATCACTGTAGCGATAAATGGTTGTAAATAGATGTAAATACTTACTACGGAAGCTTGTACTTGTTTGAGGGCATAGGCATTAAGCAGGTAAGCCAAAAAAGTAGTACAAATTAAAACATAAGCAACCGCTAGCCAAATATTGGTCGTAAACGATGACCACTCTGTATCGAATAATGGTGGAACTCCAAAAGGTAAAATAATAATGAGTCCAAATGTGAAAGACCACTTGACAATCGTAATCGGGTGATACTTTTTCATCAATGGTTTGGAAATGACCAGATAGGTACCGAAAGAAGTAGCATTGACCAAAATCATCAAGTCACCCAGTATTCCTTGCCCCCCGATATTAAATCGTTTACCATAAGAAATGAGCAATATAGCTCCGGAGGCACCAATTAAAATGCCTAAAACTTTACGCCAAGTAATTTTCTCGATCATCAATAGAGCCGAGGTTACCAAAACCATAATTGGTGTAGTCGTCTGAATAAGTGAGGCATTGATCGGTGTGGTCAGGTTTAGTCCTGAAAAGAAAAATAGTTGATTAAGGCCAATACCAAAAAGTCCACATAAAGCAAGGCGAGGAAAGTCACGGCGGTCCACTTTTTCCTGCACAAAAAGAATGTGGGCAATCCAAAACAAGATGAATCCAGCAAGCCCTCTCAGGGCAATAAATGCAAAGGGTTGAAGGAACCCATCATTCATGACAATTTTCGCGATGGAGTAATTGGCTCCATAGATGAGCGAAACAGCCAAAAGGGCGAGATGAGCTCTTGTATTCTGTGGCACTAATTCAATTTTGCGGTAAAATACAACCTACCATCCGGATTTATGGATATCCGTATGGTAGGTTTGTAATTTTACAGCTTTTAAAGGTTCAATGACCAACAATGAATAATGTGAGATTTAGGTGTTCCTTGGTTGTTACAATTGCTTTGTCAAATTAAGTGTGGTCATCATGGGCACGAAATGGGTTAATTACGACCACGGCGTTTTCTGATATCTAGTAAGCGTTCTACTACCTCTCGGTTGAACTCGCGTTCTGCCATTTCTAGTCTAACAATTTGACGAATAGAAATAACCTCTTGAAAACGCTTTATATAGGTTCTTTTTAAATCGACGAGTTTCGCTTCATTATCTAGTTTGTTCAGAATAAAATTTTCCAAATCTTGATCACTCATCTGGTTCATACCTTTTGGGGTCCTCAACGCCAGTTGGATAGATTTTTGTTCCGTTTGGTATTCATTGTAAATGGGCCAGAATGATTGGCTTTGTTGTGTTGTTAGTTTTATTTTATCCGTAATAAAAGCCACTTTCATGGCTTGCATCCTCTCGGTTGAAGGCGGAGTGGATTCGGCTTGGGCGTAGGCTCCGGATAAAGATATAGCCCACATAATAGCCACTAGGATTAGCGTATTTTTCATCGTGTTTCTTTTCCTATTTATAAAATATCCTCAAGGGTTTGCTCACTGATATCGTTAATGAATTCATCGAGCAGGTTGTCAATGTCTTCCTCCGAAAAATCCTCTAGGGATAATTCCCAGTCAAAATCATCGGTTTGCTGAGTTACGTCCAAAATCATTTCTGGGCTAAATGCTTCGAGATTGGAGGAGACATAGCTTTCTAAATCTTCTTCTGAGGAAGCTGTAAGTATGGATTCCTCGGTGGACAGAGGCATTAATTGCCAGATGGCGACTACTAAAAGCATACAGGTTGCCATCGCTAGCACGGGCCTTGGTGGCACCATGATCCAATGCAGAATTACTTGCCAAACACTATGGGAAGCATCAGGCTGCGGCTTTACCCGGTCAAAAACAGAAGTTTCCAACTCTCGAAAGTATCTGGGCGGTACACTGAAGCCATCTTGTGGTGACTGCTCTTTGAGCTTAGCCAGCGCAGGAGCGATGGACAGCAATTCGTCATTTACTTCTTTTGATGATTTCATATCCTTTATGTATTCATTGTGGTTGCGACCACAGATTTTTCAATTTTTTTAACAGCGTGATGATATGATGCTTTTAATGCACCCGTTGAGGTACCGAGTATATCCGACATCTCCTGATAACTCATAGATTCAAAGTATCTCAAGTTAAACACGACCCTTTGCTTATCAGGCAGCGTGCCTAGTGCTTGTTGAAGTTGAGCCTGAGCCTGATTACCATCAAAGTAAGGATCAGCGGTTAGACGATCGGCTAAATGGAGGTCATCATCATCGATTGATTGAACTTGCTTTCTTTTCTGCTTTCGCAAAAAAGAAAGGGCCTCATTAGTTGCAATCCGATAGAGCCAGGTATACAACTGGGACTGGCCTCGGAAAGAGCTAAATTTTCGATATACCTTTACCAAACAATCTTGTAGAACATCGTTTGCATCTTCATGCTCCAGAACCAGCCGGCGTATATGCCAGTACAGCCTTTCCTGATATTTACTGAGCAGTGCGCGAAATCCTTTTTCTTGCAGGTCTTTATCTCTTAACCAGGCAATAAGTTGCTCGTCGGATATGTGCTTTTCGTCTGACAAAGTCTTGGGCTTGATTTACGATTACGATAAACTATTAACGATACACTGTAAGCTTGTTGGTGCTTTGACGCAAGAAATGGTTGAAGGTTTAATGGGTCAGACATTTTTTTATTCTTCTTCCAAAATACGGCTGATATCATCGAGTTTCAGGAGTGTCGTTTGTTGACCTGGGAAGTACATCGGTGCGAACCGGGCATTCTCTTGAATTTCAATGGCAGCGTAAGACCTATTGGCATGCACATTATGAGCAAAGGTTTCATCATACCCTTCGATTAGTATTATGAATTCTGCTTGCATAGCTTGTAAATCCTTACAACTGAGTTGATACAAAGGTGAATTAAGATCAATAGGGTGTACAATGGTCCAATTTAGAGGAAAAAGAGCAACGCCTGCTCTTTCTAGTTCCATAGGCGCAAACTTTCGGTTAGGGTTTCCGGCTTCGTCTTTTTCAATCCACGACATAGCCACCTTAGCATTTAAGTTAATAATGTTGTTACTTCTACGATTGACGATTCTAAATTGAAAGCTCTTTCCTTTTTGGTAGGGAGCAATCAAAGCATTCTTGCTGAACAAGATTTGCGCTTTAGGGCGCGCAAACCGAGCAAAAAGTAAACCCGTCGCTAGCGCAAAAGCCAGTAGCCCAGCAAAAGCATTTAGGGTGGCTATGAAATTGGCTATAAATCCAACCGGACTTATGGTTCCATAGCCTACGGTAGTGAAAGTTTGGACACTAAAGAAGAAGAGTTCTAAAAATAAAGCGATACCATTTTCATAATGCAGTCCGGAGAAACCATCATCACCGCAAAGAATAAAAAGTATAGCGAAAAAGATATTGATGAGGTAATAGGCAATCATCATGATTAAAAAGAAACGGGGCCAAGTCATTTCTATTAGTTCCTGATAAGGCGTCCAGCCTTTATTACCGGTTCTTTCTACATTAAAAGAACCATCAGATCGTATAAGTCGTCCCTGTTGGGCGGTAAATTTGTTACCAAACCCTAAATCATTTTCCGCATTAGCAGCGGAATGAGATCGAGAAGAAGATGAAGATTTGAAGCCAGGTAACCGCATATTTACTACTTTGCGATAAAAGTAAAAAGAATCTGGCATGAGACCTTTATCTATTGATCCTGATATACGGAAAGCCTCGACTTTACCTGCTGACTTTTACACGGACCCTGTATATTATGAACGTACTAAAGAAGCCATATTTTCTACTTTTTGGCATTATGTAGGTGATGAACAGGATATCGCTGCAGCTGGAAATACATGGCCTTTTACGCTTCTTCCTGATTGTATGGATGAGCCTTTACTGATTACTCGTAATAAGCAAGGGCATTGGTTCGCTATGAGTAATGTTTGTACACATCGAGGGAATATTCTCGTAGAAAAACCGGGGCATGTCAGGATGTTGACCTGCCGATACCATGGTCGTTGTTTTTCTCTGGAAGGTAAGTTTAAGTCTATGCCCGCATTCAAAGAAGCGGTTGATTTTCCGAGGCCTGAGGATGACCTGCCTCAAATATCACTTGCTCAATGGTTGGGTTTGCATTTTGTATCCTTGAATCCTGCTGTACCATGGTCAACGATTGTTTCTCCAATAGAAGACCGAGTTTCATTTCTTGCACTAGATACGCTGCAGTTTATTCCAGAAGAGTCAAAAACATTCTCCGTAAAAGCAAATTGGGCACTTTATTGTGATAATTATTTAGAAGGACTGCACATTCCTTTTGTTCATCCAGCACTTAACGCTGCAATTGATTTTAATGCCTACGAATACCATCAGTTTCCATATACTAATTTACAGGTAGGAGAAGCTGATGAGGGACAGCCCGCTTTTGAACTTCCCGATGGGCATCCTGATTTTGGTCGTTCTATCTACGCATACTACTTTTGGGTATTCCCTAATCTGATGTTTAATTTTTATCCGTGGGGTTTATCCCTGAATTTAGTCCTTCCTAAAGGTGTTGACCAGTGCCAGATTATTTTCAGAACCTATCGGTTTGCTGATGCATCTATTGATCGATCGGTACATGCGATTGATGAAACCGAGTTGGAAGATGAAGCTGTTGTGGAGCTGGTGCAGAGGGGGATCAGATCCAGATTGTATCACCAGGGGCGATTTTCTCCCACTATGGAGCCTAACGTACACCACTTTCATAGTCTTTTAGCTCACTTCATCAACCAATCTGTGGGGTGATCGCAATCGTAATAAATGCCTCAATTAAAGAACTTACGATTGGGTGTTGGGTAGGCTGGTCGGTGGTTATGCCTTTCGAAGCTAGGTAAGTAGTGCCTGAAAAAAAGCATTAGGATGCACAGCATGATGACGGCTGAAGCTAGCCCTATTTGCATCCAGAGGGTTTGTTTTTTGCGTATTGAACTGGTTACAATGTAGGCATTAGCAGCATTAGGCGACCCGTCGCCAAGGGACATTTTCCAATTTTCTGGCTCACTATTATCCAACCGAGGTAATAATAATTCGAGTGTGAAGGTACTGTCAGAGGGCGAAATGGTGTATGAAACACTATCAATAAGAGCACCTTCAGGCGTAAAGATTTCTATTGTTTCCTGGTGTTTATTAATGCCAAAATCCAAATCGCCAATTACGTTGTAGGCACGTGGGTATGCCAGCTTAAAGTCAGCTTCATCTTCACAGATAACTAAGTAGTCGTTCGGTCCAATTTGTGCTTGTTCTGGCAGTTGAAATGCATTTCCATTGGCATCCCGGAGAATAAACGCACTTAAACTTATTCTTTGGTCCGTACTATTATACAGTTCAACCCAATCTTCTGATTTTTTATTGTTTGGTGAAATTTCATTGATGTGTATTACACCTGCTAGTGGGTGGTCAAATTTTTTGAAAACGGCTTTTAGGCGGTACCCTTCCTTTCGGTCGAGTTTGAGGAATAATTCATGACTCTGACCTGTATAATCAAGACCTTCCCAATGGGAGAACTGATATCCATAATTAGGTATAGCCCTTAAGGTTACCGGAATGCGTTCAAAGTATTGGCCGCGAAAAGGTTGTTGCTTAATGATTAGATTCTTATTCAATTCGACACGACCACCTTCGCTGGCTTCTAACTGGAGGGTGCGCTTATCCCCGCTGGCAAACATCTCTTGAAGATGGCCCCAGACATAAGAGGGGCGGTCATGCAAGAAGTTTCTAATGCGTTTTAAGTCGTAATCCCATTGTACGCTGTGGATCCGCCATCTCTCCAAATGCCGGGGCATTTCTGGCTGTAGGGTCTGGTACATCCGCTCTAGTTCGTAAAGCATATCTGGAGCCTGTAAGTCTGTATTCAAACGATCTGCAAATCGGTTGATAAATCGAGCTCGAAAAGCATCATTGGTAAGTAGCGTCCGTAGCATAAAAGTGGACCAAGGCGGGTTAGGCCAATTAGGGCCATTTGACTCAGTATGGAATGCTAGGCTATTGTGGGATACAGCATCTTTGAAGTGCAGTCCCAATCCCCAATCGGTGTCGTATAAGATCCATCTCCAACGGGTACCTTTGGATTCTGGTTGCCAGAATCGAATATTTCCACCAGCGTCCCGATTATCGAAAAAGATTTGTGCAATTTGATGATCAATAAAATTGTCAACGTCTATTTGTTTGCGAACAATAGCATAATTGATGGGGTCACTGATGTCATGCTCATGCATAAATGATAATAAGCGCTGATAGGGCCGGCGACTCCCTTGCTTAAGTGTCATGTAATGCTCTAATAGATTAATGCTATCCTTATCGACATCATGATGGCTGGCTAAGAAGTGGCGATTTATTTTTTCGCGAATGTTATAGATTCCCCAGTAAGAGCCATTGAGGTAGACGTGTGCGGGACGGTACGCTTGCACATCGAGATTCCAATCTTTAACAATCGTTGCAATAAGTGGGTCCCGCAGATGTGCTCGGCCCCAGTCCGATCCGCTATTGCGGAGTATGAGGTACTTAAATTTACTTTTTTCTTTTTTGCCGAAGACAGGGTAGTCTATTTTTTTGGGACCATAATCTTCGCGTGCGACCAAAGCAATTGATTTTTGCGGAAAGAGTCTACTCATACCACCAAACAATCTGAAACCAATAGGGTGGTTTAATACCTGCTCACCATTGGCCTCATAGAATTCTAGATCTGCTTCAACCTCTCGGCGAGACCAAAAATTAGCTCCTGGTTGTGCGCTTTTTGCGGTATCCGCCTGACTTCCTTGAACAAATAGTCCTTGAACCGGATCAAATAGGAGTTGTGGAGAAATAGAAAGGGCAACTACGGGAATTTGGCTTACTGGTTCCTGAATAAAGTAAGTTTGTGTGAAGGAGGAGCTATATTCCCCATCCTGATAGGCTATTGCCCGCACAGTAGTTGTTTGGTTTATGTCAATGGCTCCCCGATATTGGAATGACCTTCGAGTTGGTTCTTGGCCGTCAAGCGTATAGTAGATCCTAGTATCTGGTGCATGTAAAGTTACACTTTGTGGTGTAGAGTACAGGCCACCTTCGATCGAAAAGGTGATGATCGGTGGGGGAATTTGTGAAGCAATTTGTGCTTTCAGTACATGGGACAGTGCCAGGGTAAGAACCAGGCATCGGAATATATACAACGTTTTATCGGTTTAATTGTAAGAAAACAAATTTACATATATTTTTTTTCTAGGTAAAGTGTTTACGTAAAATAAGCTGTGAGATGAAGTGTAACTTATTCATCAAAGTACACACATGCAAAATGACCTCTACCAAGAGGTAACGACGAAACCATACAAATTGCATATCTTGCTGCTTTTTAACAAGCACCATTGGTGCGAACATATTGCTATATCGTAGCTTGTAAGATCTATGAAAAGACTATTCTGCAAGTGGATCATGCTGGATGTATTAGGTTGGAAGATCACTGGGCATTTCCCTTCGCATGAGGAGGCCCCCAAGTATATCGTTGTGGCTGCCCCGCATACCACAAATTGGGATTTACCGTTAGGGTTGGCAACGAGCGCTATTGAAAGGGCTCGGATTGGTTTTATCGGGAAGGAATCATTATTTAGACCACTGTATGGGTGGTTCTTTCGGTTTTTAGGCGGGATTCCTGTAAATCGATCAAAAAGCTCTAATTACGTATCATCCGTAGTTGATGTCATTCATGCACGGGAAAGATTTGCTATTTGCATAGCACCTGAGGGTACCCGACAACGAGTAGAAAAGCTTCGTACAGGTTTTTATTGGATTGCTCGGGAAGCTGGTATTCCATTGGTACTTACAGCATTAGATTATGAGCACAAAGAGCTTAGAATAAGTGATTTGGTCTACACAACCGACAACGACGAGGCTGACCTAGAGCAAATCCTTAATTTTTTCAGGGGTGTTAAGGGAAAACATCCTGAAAAAAGCAGCTATTTCTGAGGTAGTTTTTGGCTTACCTCTGCGTCAAAAAGTGCTGGGCGCTGTGATATTTCATGATAGCAAATGACGTCTTCACAAAAGTAGTGCGCTACTAGTGATTTTCGAGTAGCCCCTTCCTGATGGATAGCACTTCCCCCATGGAGTAAATTGGCGTGCCAAATCAGCAGATCACCGGGCTGCGCATGAAATACGCTAGGTTGCAGGTTCTTTTCTCGGATTAATTCATCAATAGTATCTTCATAACGTGTATTACTTTGGGCACCAATGGTTAAGCTGGTGTTTCCAGAATTATAATCGGGAGTCATGAGATAGGGAAGGGTATGACTCCCTGGATAGTACACGACCGGACCATTTTGATCAGTAATATTTTCCAGGGCTATCCAACAAGCAATTAAATACCCAAGTGGTTGGGTGGTCATATGAATGGAATCCGAATGCGCCCTTTGTTCGCTTCCTTGCAAAAAGTTGATGGTTTGGAAAGGGATTACCGGTTTACCAATAATAAAAGAGAGTAAATCGGTCAGTTCTTTTCTTCTGAAAAAGGTGTCATTAATAACAGGTGAATGCTTATAAGACTGCATTATTTTTCGTCCTGTATAGTGAAATCCTACTTTGTTGCTTTGCAGTAGGGTGTCTATATCTTTATTGGCTTGTTCTACCTCTTCAGTTGAGAAAAACCCGGGAATGATCATATAGCCATCCGTTACAAATTGGTTGAGTTGCTGTTGGATAACTGGTGAAAAGGAAGCGTATTGGGGATGATTTTTTAAAGATTCAATAGCATTAGGCCTATCAAGCCATGGTATGTCCTTGGCTTGATCTTTAAAATTCTGATTACCCAAGGATTGATAGATACTGCGTTTGACTCCATATTTTTTATAGAGTTTGCGATTGTGTTGCAGTTTACTGGGGTGAAGAATATTATGGAGGACATAAGTCAGTTTGAACTGACGAACAATCCGAGTAAGTATTCCTTTTAAAGAAGCCATTTGCATAAAAATTGTCCTTACATAAAGGTATATAAACAGCGTGTGTTGACCGTTTTTTTTTCGATTTATTCCTACGTTATTTTATTGTCCTGATGCAGTCAAATTGCTGACTTTGTAAGGTTGATTTTCTACCTTTAGCGTATCATATTTAGTATTTATGTATAGTTCAGAAGAGCAAAGATCTTTGGTGCAAACCACCAAAATGTACTTAACAAAAGATTCACCTCAAAAAAATCAGGCTTTAGAGGATCAGGTTATTGATTTGCGAAAGCTGATTGAGTTTCATGAGTACCGCTATTATATCTTAAATAGTCCATTGATTAGCGACTATGAGTATGATCAGTTATTTAAGCAGTTGGAACACATCGAAGCGGATCATCCCCATTTACTGCGTCCTGATTCACCTACCCAGCGGGTATCTGATGATTTGACTTCAGATTTTCCTTCAGTTGCTCATTTAACACCCATGTTGTCGTTAGCTAATTCCTATAATGCAGAAGATTTGAAGGATTGGGACGAGCAATTGAAGCGCCTTTGGAACATTCCGGAACATGTAGATATAGAATATGCAGTTGAGCCTAAGTTTGATGGAGGTAGTATTGCGCTTGTTTTTGAGGATGATATGCTCACTCGGGGAGCTACGCGTGGTAATGGTACCTTGGGCGAAGAAATGACTAATAATGCCCGGGTTATTCGATCGATTCCTTTGCGAGCGGCTTTTTCGGATGTTGGTCTTTTTCGTGTTGAATTACGAGGTGAGGTTGTAATTCGCAAGGATAACTTCGAAAAGATAAATCAGCAAAGGGCTAAGGACGGATTATCATTGTTTGCAAACGCCCGAAATACGGCTACTGGCGGATTGCGTATGAAAGATCCAAAGGAGGTGGCAAAGCGGGGTATGGAAGCTTTTGTATATACGTTAGGCTTCGCTCAGGATAAAGATGGAACAGAGGCTATTAATCAGTTTAAGACACACTACGAAAGCCTGGACCTGCTGCACAATTTAGGGTTCAAAGTTCCTTTAGACGGTACAGAAAGAAAACTATGTAATAATATTAGTACAGTAATTGAATTTTGCGAAAGCTGGGAAAAAAGAAGAGAAGCCTATCCTTATGAAGTAGATGGTATGGTCGTTAAGGTGAATGATCGTGTT
The DNA here is from genome assembly GCA_013214265.1 of Saprospiraceae bacterium. Classification (GTDB taxonomy): domain Bacteria; phylum Bacteroidota; class Bacteroidia; order Chitinophagales; family Saprospiraceae; genus DT-110. The sequence continues at coordinate 17,212 of JABSSK010000002.1, forward strand.
TTGCAGGAGCGTGCGGGTTATACAGCTCATCATCCTCGTTGGGCGATGGCCTACAAATTCAAGGCTAAACAGGCCACATCAAAACTTCTTCAGGTTACGTATCAAGTTGGGAAAGTAGGCTCGATTACACCGGTTGCTAAAGTAGAGCCAGTTCAATTGGCTGGGGTAACCGTTTCAAGTGTTTCTCTACACAATGAGGATTTTATTACCTCCAAAGATTTACGAATTGGCGATACGGTTCTGGTAGAGCGCGCTGGCGACGTTATTCCTTACATTGTAAAGGCTATGGATGATGTACGAGATGGCTCCGAGGAACCTATTGTTTTCCCTGTTAATTGTCCCATCAACGACACGGATAATCCGGTTGAATTAGTTCGGGAAGGAGGGGAAGCTGCCTGGCGCTGTTCATCCTGTGTATGCGGTGTTCAGGATCTTCAAAAGGTTATATTTCATGTTTCGAAATCAGCTATGGATATAGAAGGTCTGGGGAAATCCATTGTTGAGCGTTTTTATGATTTAGGTTTGCTGCGGAATATATCTGATGTCTATCAGTTGGATTATGATCAGATCCGTACTTTAGAGGGCTTTGGAGAAAAGTCTGTTGAAAACCTTAAATTATCAATTGATAAAGCTAAACATAACCCGATACATAGGTTACTGCATAGTTTGAGTATCCATCATTTGGGAAAGAAGGTGTCCAAGCTTTTATCCGCTGAACTTGATCACGTTTTGGATTTAGCGGAGTGGAGTTTAGATGATTTTACATGTATCAAGGATGTTGGACCTGTTGTTGCTGAAAAGGTTATTCTCTATTTCTCAAAACCTGAGCATATAGCTATGCTTAAAAAGATGGAATCGTTAGGTGTTAACCTTACGCAGACAGAGGATGATCGCCCAAAAGCTCAAGTGACAGACGGCCCCTTTGTAGGTAAAACTATTTTATTCACAGGATCTTTACAGACGATGAGCCGAAAGGAAGCACAAGCTAAAGCGGAGGCGGCCGGAGCCAAAAATATAAGTGCCGTTAGTAGCAACCTTAATATTTTAGTAGTAGGGGAGAAAGCAGGATCTAAACTCCGAAAAGCGGAAACTTTGGGTACAGTCCATATTATGACAGAAGAAGCATTTTTAGCGCTTTTGTAGCTGTGCAATGAGCGCATCTAACTGATTTTGATCAATATTGGTTGGCGACACACCTGATAGCTTTTGGAGATGCTTTTGTGCAGCCTGGGGGTTATTACTGGCGAGTTCTGTGAGAGCCAAGTACCACAGGGACTCAGGATATTGTGTGCTCGATGCGCGTACTTGTTGTAAGCTTTTTCGGGCTTCCTCTGGACTTTGATTGGCTAATAAGGATATGCCTCGGTACAGCATGAAGCCACTATCTTTTTGTTGTGCGGCCAGTTCACTAAATAAGATGGCTGATTGTGGGTAGTTTCCTTCCTTTAATAATCGAAAGGCCTGTGCTTCTAAGGTACGGGCAGCGGTACCTGCTTTAGGTAACTTTTCTTCAGGAATCTCAAAAGAAAAGAATTGTTGAAACAGGTCTTTGGGGACTGGCTGGTTAGGTTGGCAACTAAAAATAAGGGTTCCTAGTATGAGAATCACAAATAGGGTAGTCTTTGACAATGGCTTAATTTTTGGATATGTGCTTTTAATATTCACAGAATATTTATATTTTTATAATGGTAGTAGAAACTATTACATAGCTTTGTTTACTACCTATATACATATCCGTAAGCTATTTCTAACCACTTTCTCTATTATTTAACAACCGGTTGTGCCAAAATGGTTTCACTAGAGACACTGCAGTGCTGCAGACATCTGGCAGGTCCCCCCGTCATGATGCTGCAGCTATTTTTTTGGCTTCGTACCTCAGGTTACCTGAGGCCTAATCTTTAAAAAACAACCATTTCCCTATATCTTTTAGCTTGACTTTCTTGCCGTACATTAAGATACCTACGCGATAGATACGCCCGGATAGCCAAACTAAAAACACAGCAGTAGCGAGCATAACCAAAAGCGAAACGATAATTTCCCAGGTTGGTGGCCCAAACGCTAAGCGAGCTGGCATAACAATGGGCGAGAATAAAGGAAAAATAGATGACCAAATAGCGAGGTTACTATTGGGTGACTGTATCACCGCGATCATAATATAGAGAGCCAAAATGACGGGTATCGTGATGGGTATAGTAAGTGACTGTCCTTCGCCTGTATCATCACCCATGGCCGAGCCAACGGCAGCAAAAAGGGCAGAATAAATGAAGAATCCACCTAGAAAGTAAAGTATAAATAAAGGCAAAACCGTCCACCAATTGATAGATGCAATTTCGGTAAGCGCTAAGCTGATCATAGCTTGCGTATCATCAGGATTGAATGTTGATGCTTGCGTGTCAAGCATTGGACTGTTGGCATCAATCCCAAAGATTAACTGTGCAAGGCCTCCTATTAGAGGAATGAGTATAGCCCAAATGGCGACTTGTGTAAGACCTACACCACCTACACCAATAATTTTTCCTAGCATTAATTCAAAGGGGCGAACGGAAGAAATCATCACTTCTACAATTCGGTTTGTTTTTTCTTCCATGACAGAGCGCATGACCATAACCCCATAGATGAATACGGTCAGATACATTATAAATCCCATTCCCATTCCCAAAGATGCGGCCACCGCACTGGTGAATCGGGTTGCATCCTCACCTTTATCAGTTAGTGGTTCGGGTTCTACCTCAATACGTGTTTCTAGGGCTTCCAACTGTCGTCTTTCTAGTTGGAGGGCATCAATTTTATAATCCCGAACAGCTTGACCAATTCGCTCCCGGAGTTTTATTTCCAGATCAGGAGATGGCTGGTCATCTGAATAGTAATATGCAGTTAGGCGCTTGGAATATAAATCTTCAATGGTTGGCAGATAAACCAATGCATTGTAATCTGTTTCTGGAAGCTGATCAATCAGTTCCTCTAGAGAACCTGTTTCAAATTTGAAATATAAATTTTGATCATCCTTAAAGGCTCCATTGAGCATATTGCCTTCGTCAAGGATGGCTATTTTCATGGATTTGTCACCCTGATATTGAAAGATTAAACAAACAATTACAAACAAAAGGGCAAAAGCTAAGGGCGTAAGTAATGTGGCTAAGATAAAAGACTTGCGGGTAACACGACTCAGATATTCCCGACGAATGATGAGTGATAATTTGGTGAATTGTATCATGATAGAGGAGCTTAAAAGGATTCGGGTAATGCGGTGTTAGATTCGCCAACTTGGCGGATGAAAATATCGTTCAGTGAGGGTAAAATTTCTTTGAAAGAACGAATATGCACTTGATGATGAACTAAATATCGGAGTACATCCATACCATCAGCGTCTTGGGGTAGTTGGATAGTTACCACACTATCGCTTTGCGAAATAACAGAATACTGTTGCGTAAAATCACTTGGTAGGGTACCTGTAAAATTGACTTCAAATTGATTCTTCTTGAAGGTGTTTTTGATGTCAGTTACTTTCCCCTGCAAGATGTTCTTACCCTGATTGATGAGTACGATTTCTTCGCAGATAGCTTCAACTTGTTCCATGCGGTGGGTAGAAAAAATGATGCTGGTACCTTGGTTCCTTAAATTATGGATTTCATCCTTGATTAGATTCGTATTGATAGGATCTAGCCCAGAGAATGGTTCGTCAAGGATTAGTAATTTGGGTTTATGCATAACCGTTGCAATGAACTGAATTTTCTGCTGCATCCCCTTGCTGAGCTCTTCTACTTTTTTTGACCACCAGTCGGTGATTTCGAATTTTTCGAGCCAATAGTCAATTTGCTCGCGGGCAAACGCTTTATCTAGTCCGCGGAGTCTGGCCAGATAAATAAGGTGATCACCGACTTTCATTCTTTTGTAGAGCCCTCTTTCTTCGGGCATATATCCTATTGCTTGGGGATGGCGGCCGTCTAGTTTTTTACCGTTTAAGTAAACATGGCCCGCATCGGCCCGGGTAATAGCGGTAACAATTCGGATGAGTGAAGTTTTTCCCGCTCCGTTGGGACCTAGCAAGCCAAATAATGTTGCAGGAGGAACATCAAAACTAACCTGATCAACCGCTAAGTGGTTGCTATATCTTTTAACCACATTTTCCAGCTTTAGCACGGCTTCCATAATCGTCTTTTCTTATTTATTTTTTGGATAGCCCAAAAGTAGTTATCTGTAGATGAATTACCTTTTTTTTTCGTCTAAAGATGTTAAGTTCTCGAATTATAAACCCAAAGGTGATTTGTCCGTAAATCTTTATTTTAAGGGCACGTTGTTACTTTTCTTGAGAACGTCGTCATAAGGACGCACATAATGGATACAAAATGAAAAGAATCATAAGTACAATATGCTCTTTGTTATTGGTGGCCGGAACCATGGCTGCCCAGGAAAAAGAAAGGACCATTGAAGAAGAAGTTCGGATCATGGATTTGGGGGCAGAAAATGCTTTCACGATCACTATGGAAGAAATGGACCCAATCCTAGTGGCGGAGGTTTGGAGGTCCTATGTTCGTGCTAATTTTAAAAGTGGCACCAGACTTTTGCGTAACGATACTGAGTTTATTTCAGAAAATGCTAAAGTAAGATTAGTGACTGGCTTCCCTGTCCATTTGATCGCGCAAATTACCGAATTAGGGCCCAGGGTTGACTTTTCCATTTGGATTGATCTTCAGGGTGCGTATTTGTCGTCGGATGCACATCCGGAGCAAGCAGAGGAGGTCATTTTTATCTTAAGGGATTTCGCGGTTCAGGTTGAGCGCATAAAAATTGAGGAAAGATTGAAAGAGGAAGAACGTATACTAGCAAAAATGGAACGTCAGTTATATCGCTTGGAGCGTGCCAAACAGCGTTATGATCATGAGGTAGGAACAGCTGAGGAACGCAGGGTGATAAAAATGAAGTCCAATATTGACGAGAACACATTGGAGCAGGAAGTGACCGCCAAGGAAATTGCTGCTCAGCAAAAGATAGTAGCAGAGATTCGACGTCAGCTTATGACCGTAAATTAGGATGTCACATAAAACTGTGGATAAGTAAAGCCAAAAATTGGCTGGTTATTTCAAGGAAATACTCCTATGTTTGTAGAACCTTCTTTGTATTATTCCACATATTTCTATGTCAGATCCTAAACAGTCAAAGTCCACAAAGAGAAACCTCGTTTCCCGCCGTAACCGAACGGAGGAATTGTCGGATTTCGTATTTGGGAAAGTTCCACCACAGGCGATTCCTTTAGAAGAGGCCGTACTTGGTGCTTTGATGTTGGATCGGGATGCCATGTCAAATGTCTTAGATATTCTTCAGCCAGAGAGTTTCTATCTCGAGGCACATAAGCTTGTTTACAAGGCGATTCTGAGATTGTTTGAACGTTCCAAGCCAGTGGATTTGCTGACGGTATCACAGGAGCTACGACAAACGGGAGAACTGGAAGCAGCTGGAGGACCAGCGTATATAGTTTCGCTAACAGAGAAAATTGCTTCTTCTGCCAACATAGAATATCACGCCAGAATTGTAGCGCAGAAGTATATTCAACGGGAGCTTATTTCGGTTTCCAACAAGATTATTCGTGATGCCTATGAAGATACTACCGATGTTTTTGATCTGTTAGATACAGCGGAACAAGGACTCTTTGATATCGCTGAGAAGAATATGAGCCGTAGCTACGAGACTATGGGCTCACTGGCTACTAAGGCCTTGAAGCAGCTGGAAGAATTGAAAAACCGAGAGGATGGACTGACTGGTGTTCCTACTGGTTTTACAGATATTGACCGCCTTACTTCGGGGTGGCAGCCTTCTGACTTGATTATTCTTGCTGCTCGACCGGGTATGGGAAAAACATCTTTTGTGCTTTCCCTAGCTCGTAATGCTGCGGCTGAATTTCAGCGGGGGGTAGCTATCTTCTCTTTGGAAATGTCAGCACTGCAGCTAGCCCAACGGATAATTTCAATGGAGGCAGAAGTGTCCTCCCAGAAATTGAGAAATGGGCAGCTCGAAGACTATGAGTGGCAACAGTTACAATCGGCGATTGAACGTATTAGCGAAGCCCCTATTTACATTGATGATACTCCAGGTATAAATATCTTCGAAATTCGTGCCAAGTGTCGGCGACTCAAGATGCAACACGATATTCAATTAGTCATAATTGATTACTTGCAACTTATGAGTGGAGGAGGCGAAAATGCTAAAGGTAATCGAGAACAGGAAGTAAGTGCGATTTCGCGTGCGCTAAAAATGCTAGCAAAGGAACTTAATGTTCCAGTAATTGCCCTCTCGCAGTTGAGCCGAGCCGTAGAAGTACGGGGTGGATCAAAAAGGCCTCAGCTGTCAGACTTACGAGAGTCGGGCTCAATTGAGCAGGATGCCGATATGGTGTCTTTTATCTATCGTCCGGAATATTATCAAATTCTGGAGGATGAAGAAGGGCAATCCTTAAAAGGGATTGCTGAACTGATTATTGCTAAAAACCGTCATGGTGCGTTAGATACCATCAAAATGCGCTTTACGGCTGATTTTGCGAGATTCTCCGATCTTGATGACCCCGATTTTGGTTCCTTACCAGAAGACACATTTGACAATCCCTATTCTAATGTTATAACTCGATCATCGAAGATGAACGAGGACGAAGATATTCCATTTTAAAAGGTACGCATTTTAGAAGAGGCGATAAGCCTCCGATCGTACTGTATTCTTCATTTCCAGTCAATTAATAAGCGTGCTATGGCCAAAAAGCGACCACATAGGAAAGGAACGAGTAAAACTGGAAAGTCAGAAAGAAGGCAGAGCAACTCAGCTCGAAGGCCAATGCTCGGCTCCGAAAAAGTTAAAGAGAATAGCGAAGAAGTTGGTATGCGGCTCAATAAATATGTAGCCCATTGTGGCGTTTGTTCACGCCGTCAAGCCGCAGATCATATAAAAAACGGACTCGTTGAGGTCAATGAAAAAACGGTGCTGGAGCCTTTCTATCAGGTTCAGGTTGGGGATATCATTTCATTTAAAGGAACACCCATTAAGCCGGAAATTCGAAAGGTGTATTTCCTGATGAATAAGCCTAAAAATACGATCACCACCACTAGTGACGAAAAGGGAAGAAAAACAGTAATGGACATTATAAAAAGTAAAGTGCCAGAGCGTGTTTTTCCCGTCGGACGACTAGATCGAATGACTACCGGCTTGTTGCTTTTAACGAATGATGGGGATTTAGCACAAAAGATGATGCACCCCAGCTATAGTATGAAGAAAATCTATCATGTTCATCTGGATCAACCGGTAGCAAGTCAAGATATTGAGGCCATCCGTAAAGGTTTTGTGTTAGACGATGGTCACGTCCAAGTAGATGAAGTTGGATATCTGGAAGGCATGCCGGGCAAGCGTGATGTAGGTGTTACTATTCATATTGGACGTAACCGTATAGTGCGGCGAATTTTTGAGCATTTTGGTTATCAGGTTGAGCGACTGGATCGAGTTTACCTAGGTGGACTTACTAAAAAAGACCTACCTAGGGGGTTCGTCCGGCCACTAAAGCAGCAGGAGGTAATTATGCTTAAGCACTTTTCAGGAAAAAGCAAAAGCTAATTACCGAATGAGGCCCCCGGTTAGTCGCAACAACTCAATCTCTGTTTGTTTGATACTAAAGATGGCATTTAATCGGTTCTGAGCTGCACTCTGATAGGTTAGCTGGATGGTTCGGTAATCGAATGAATTTATTAATCCACCTTTGAATCGCTCCGCAGCTATTTCTATATTTTGGGATGCGTTCTGTAGTAATTGATCCTGAATATCTAGCAAACGTTTTTGGTTTTGATAGGTCAGAAATGCATTATGGAGTTGTGCATCCAGGTTGAGTTTCAGGTCATCAATTTGATTTTGGGTGTTTATTACCTGCAGTTCGGCATTATCTTCATTGATTTTCCGAAGGCCCCAGTCGAACAAAGTATAGCTCACCGTAAAGTTGATCCCAAAGTTAAGTGTCTTTGCTGCTAAGGCTTGAATTTGGCGGGTTTCTCCAGTTGAGGTTGTGCCTTCACCTGAGGATAAACTCCAGTCGTAATTAGCCAATGCATTGAATCCCACAGTTGGATATCTATTGGCTTTTGTTATTTGTGTATTTGTTTCAGCAAGTGCTTTGGATAGATAAATATCTTTAAGCTGACGATTAGCATCCAGCATTTTTTGACGTAGCTGGTCTAAATGGTATGGATTGGAGGGAGCCTCCAGAATATCAGTCAGTAGAAAAGGAAGATTGGTTTCCGTTAGTCCCATTGCTAGTATGAGGTTGCGCAGGGCTATGTCGGCGTTGGTCTTCTGTAATAGATATGTGGTGGAATCATTGAGAAAGGCATCCTGAGCTTGTAGGTAGTCAAAACGACCAGTTTGACCGAATTCTTGACGTGCTTCTTCATAAGCCAAACGGTCGCGTGAGAGGTCTAGCAAATTTTTGAGAACAGAGACTTGTTCTTTTTGCAGCAGAGCCTGATAATAGGCCAACATGATTTCTTGAATAGTTGCTTCGACGGCGAGCGATAATTGCTGTTCACTTTGTAATTCTAATTGCTCCAGCCTTTGTTTGTTGTATTTGATCCGGTACCCATCAAATAAAATAAGATTAGCATTTACACTAGGTGTAAAACCTGTACTGAAAGAATACAATTCCGGAATGAAAGAAATGGGATTGTTTACGCTACGGAAGCCATTCTGATTATTGAGGTTGAGGCTAACTGTTGGATATTTACCAGCAATGACCCAGTCATTATTATTTTCGGCTGCCGTAAAATTAGTTTCAGCAATCCGAATCTGATAGCTCTTCTCCAAACCAATTTGTATCGCCTCGGATAGGGAAAGAGGCTGCTGCGCTTGCGCAAATCCGAGCCAGAACAATACTGGCAAAAATGAAGAGGATATATATTTTAGTTTGATCATGGCACGAATAAAATTTAGTCGACATCGAAAATCTTTCGCTCGAAGATGAAGCGCTTGGTATAGAAATTATAAAAGAATATTAAACCTGTTGCCAGAATTTTAGTGAGGTACTGCCTTTCGGAAAAAAAGATGTTTTGGTTCAAAAGATAAATGATTCCTGTGCTGATTAGCAAGCCGATTAAAGAAGCTGAAACAGACAAAATAAATGCTTGGCGTGCGGACCCTTTTAGGTTAAATACAAACCGCTTTTGCATAAGGAAATTAGCTATAACAGCAATGGAATAGGAAATCAGATTCGATATGACTGGTGAAAAAACATGGGTTACAAGTACCATGTATAGAATGTAATCTAATGAGGTTGCTACCAGTCCTGAGGCTGCAAATCTAGCTTTTAGAAAGATTAATTTTTTCAGATGATCAATCAATGCGTATCGATTTGTTGGTTAAAGAATGTTTGTATTTCTAACCAATCATTTACGCGGGTAAATCGATTTTCATCCAGATTATGAGAAGCAGAAAACAAAAGACCTTTTCCTTGGAATGTCTCTAAGTTGAAAACGTGATCGTCAATTAAATAATCGGCTAAAATGATACTCTTATCTCCACAAAAAACATAATTTTTCCAATGGATAAACGGGAAGTGTTTCTGTAGCCAATCATGTTTGTCAGGCAATGCGTTTCGGAACTCCTGAGCCGCAGTTACAATGTAAATTTCGTAATGCTCGTGCAAATTACGCAGAACCTCCTGGCTGTGTGGCATGACGGGTAAATCGGCAAAGAAGCCTGGGTCATGAAGTTTTTTTCTAATATTTTCTCCACCTGGCAGGTGATAGACCTTTTTCCCGTGCAGTTCTGTATCCGTTGGACGATAGTTGTTCTGTTCCTCGAATATATCAAGGAATTTAGGAACAACCCGGGCAATAACTTCGTCCATATCAACTGCTATCCTCTTTTTAGGCATAATGTTTTAAGTTAATAGTGCTACAATTTGATTTCCGAAGAAGCTAAATGCCAAAGCAATTCCAATAACTACAAAAAAGGCATACCACAGATATTCATAGCTTGTATCTTGGCGTATTGCTGCTTCAACCGCCTCATTGGAGGGTCGTACGCCATTCCAAAGCCAAGAAGCGTATACTTTAAACCTATTGGCTACAATCAAAAAGACGGGTAATAACAATAGGTTGACAACCGTAACTGCTAATAAGCCGTACGATACAGAGATCGCCATTGGAATTAAGAATTGTGCCTGAAGTGATTTTTCAAATAGCAGTGGTGCAAGGCCAGCAAAGGTAGTAAATGTAGTAAGGACTATCGGGCGGAATCGGGAAGAACCCGCCAGAAAGACGGCTTCCATTTGGGATTTATCTTCTTCTAAATAGCTATTATAGGTCGTCACTAAGACCAATGAATCATTGACTAATACGCCGATCAATGCGATGACGCCCAAGATAGAGAATAAGCTAATCGGAGCGTTCATTAGCCAGTGGCCCCACCCTACGCCAATTATGGAAAAAGGAATTAAAAGAAAAACAACCAATGATTGGCTCACGGATCTAAAAGTAAGCGCCACAGAGAAGAACATAAGGGCCAGAATTATGATACCTACGCTTTGTATGGATTGAGTTGATTTTTCTTGTTCTCGGTTTTGGCCTTCGTATAGTGCCGAGACAGAAGGGTAGTTAGCCAGGACTTCTGGAATGATAACTTCTTTCAAGTTGCTGGTAATATCACTAACAGATACGTCATCGCTTGAAATATCTGCCTCCACTTTTATTTCTCGTTTGCCTTCAATATGATTAATACTTACTACGCCTCTTTCACGGTCGAAATTGGCAATCTCTCCTAAAGGGAATGATCGGCCATCAGCAAATCGAACACGCATGGTTTCGAGCTCGGTGATATCTGATCTGTTTTCTTGTGCGTAACGTACCCATACCCTTACTTCATCGCGTCCTCGCTGTAGTCGTTGCGCTTCATTTCCAAAGAAGCCACTTCGGACCTGAGCGAGCACTTCTTGAAGATTAAGTCCTAGGTACCGTCCTTTATCATTAAGGGAAATATTTATTTCCCGCAGCCCTTCCTGATTATTATCCACTACATCAGCTAGTTCGGTTAACTGATTCATTTCATTCTTTACAGCATTGGTTGCATCCTTCAGCGCAGCATAATCGTCGCCGACAAGAGAAACGGAAACCGGTTTCCCAAATGTCCCTGCACCACCATAGGTGACGACTTCAGCTGCTTGGATGGAACCAGCTTTTTGCCTTATAGCATTTGTGACATCACGCAATCGCAAGGAGTCCCTATTTTCGCCATCTAGGATAGCTATATTCAAACTTCCTTGGTAAGTGGTAGGTCCCAGATTTTTTTCGATTCGAAGGATAGCTTGTTTCTCATTATTGAAGTACTGTTGGCTAAGTTCTTGGTTAGCTTCCTGTGCTGCTTTTTCAATATGATCGAGCCATTCCATAGTGATATGCTCTCGGGTACCAGCTGGCATTTGGAGTTTGATGTTGAGGTTGTCGCGCTCGATAACGGGGAAGAATGTGCCGCTTATGATGCCCCCATTGATTGCGCCATATGTCATTGTAAGGAGCCCTATGAAAATGGAAAGGGTTAAGAATTTGTTGTGCATTGCGAAACGCAAGATGGGTTCATAGGTTTTTGTTCGCAGCCAATTGAGGCCCTGTTCCAATCTTTGTTGGATCCTATTGGCCTGACGATTAGGCTGAAGTGCTTTGGAATGCGCAACGTGAGTAGGTAAAATGAACGCACCTTCAATGAGAGAAAACGTCAGAGAAAATATGACGACTATCGCCATCTCAAGGAAGAAATCCCCAAGGCGACCATCAATAAAAAAGAAGGTAGAAAATGCAATAACTGTGGTCAGTATAGCTGTAAAAACAGCAGGTAATACCTTCATTGTGCCGTTAACTGCGGCCTCCACTGCAGTGGCACCTTTCTCGTATTCTTGATAAATACTCTCGCCAATGACAATACCATCATCTACCAGTATACCTACGACTAGGATCATGCCAAATAATGAAATCACATTTATGGTTACACCAAGTAAACTGGCACAAATAAACATGCCACCAAAAGAAATTGGAATAGCAAGTGCCACCCAAAAGGCAAGTCTCCAATGCAAAAACATGGCAAGTAGAATAATGACAATCACAAAACCAAGAATTCCATTTTCCGTGAGTAGGCCAATACGTTGCTTGAGTACAACGGAAGCATCTTCGATGATAATTGCTTCCACGCTATTTTCGCGGGTATTAAAGTCTGAAATATATGCCTTTACCATTTCAACAATGGACAGCATGTCTTCTTCTAAGGTATTCTGTACAGTAACGACAACTGCTGGGCGTCCATTCACAAATGATCGGCTAGGGTTATTTTCTGACCATCGGTCATTAATATCGGCAACCTGATGTAGTCGAATTACAGCTCCTGCTGCATTGTTTTTTACAATAATATCACGAAAGCCCTCAGCAGTATATGATTTATTGCGTGCTCTCAACAATAGTTCTTCTTGGTCACCTCTGATGGTTCCTCCGGTAATCTCTAGATTGGCATTACGTACTGCGGAGGCAGCTTGGGTAAATGTAAGGTTATAAGCACGAAGGTCTCTTTCCCGAAATGCAATTTCAATTTCCTCCTCAGGGAAGCCACTCAATTCCACTTTACTGATGCCTTCCTTAGCGAGTAGATCCTCCTCAATTTTTCGGGCATATATTTTCAACGTTTTCAGATCGATCTCTCCGGATACAGCAAAATTGATGGCACGGCCTAGATTTTCAAGTTTATAAATGACGGGAGGTTCCATGCCTACCGGAAAGGAAGAAATGCGATCGACAGCATTTTTTACATCCTGTAAAATGTTATCGGTATCGTAGCCTTTGAATATTTCAACGGTTACGGTTCCACTGTTTTCTCGTGAGACAGAGGTCACACGCTCAACGCCCGTAACGCCTTTCAGGTTTTCTTCAATCTTATTAACACCCCCTTCTTGTAGTTCTTCTGGGGAGGCGCCGGGATAAACCAGCTGTATACTAATGACTCTGCTTTCCACCTCGGGGAAAAAAGTAGACTTCATATTAGTAATACCAGCTACACCCATAATGAGTAGCGCAAACATCAGTAAATTGGCAGCTACGGGGTATTTGATGAAGTAGGTTACAATACCTTTCATAAGGAAAATGATTCAGCGTAGATTATTCAATACTTCCGATAGGGGTGGCAGGTGCTTTGTCCGTATGTTTGGTACCTGATTTTTGCTTTACAACCATACCATCATATGCATTGGGAAGGGGTGTGGCTAAAAGTGGGGTTCCATTTGGTAGACCTTGAACAATAACAGCTTCTTTGGTAAGTTTAATTACGTCCACCGGATGTAATGTCAGGATAGTATCCTGCACAGTAAAAACAGTATTTTGTTCGACTAGAAGGTTGCGAGGTAATTCCATGGCGTCCTCAATTGCTGGTGCTGCCACGTTACCCGTAAGGTACATACCTTCGCGCAGTCCTTTCCCGCGTACACGAATAAAAACTTGAACAGTTTGTGTGCCTGGGTCAATCTGATTACTGATTCTACTAACAGTACCTGCCCATTTACCATTGATGTCATCAGATATTAAAGCAACTGGGTTACCTTTTCTGATATATTTAAGTTCTGAAAGAGGGATAGTAGCTTGTAATTCATAGGATCCGGTATTCATGAGTTCGCCCAATTTTTGACCAACGCGTATCAGGGATCCAGGATTAATAGTTGCATTGGTGAGTACACCACTAAATGGGGCATACAGGGTATACTTGCTCAGCCTTTCTTCAGCACTTTTTATGGAATAGAACTGGGTGTGTAAATTACGCGAAGCGATAAAGTACTTTTCCTGCTGATTAAGTGGTTCTGGGAATGGTAATAGTTTTTTCTCCAGGTCAAAATCATCGAGATAGGTTTTCCATTGGTTGAAGCTTTTGGGGTAATCAATTTTAAGGTCGGGCATAAGCTGGGTAATCGCATTTTGCAGTGTCGCTTTTTGTGAAAGTAAATTCAAGCGAGCTTCTTGATCATTGATGTCCACAAGAATGGAGCCTTTGGGGAAATAACTACCTACTTTGAATGGACGGTCCGTGGATTCAAGCGTTCCGGATACCTCTGCAAAAAGATCAATTTTATCATAAGCGACGAGTTCTCCTTCAATGCGTAATGCAGTTGATACAGAAGTGTTGAGAGCAGGCATAACTTCAACCATAGGAACAGACTTAGTTGCGGGCCTTCGAGGAGGTTCTTCTTTAAGTTGGCTGAAATATTGATTGACACCAAAGAAGCTAATCAAAATGACTAAGCCAGCAATGACGCCGATTCGTCGGTTTTTCGTATTTGTCATGCGGATTTATTTGTGAACGATAATGACCGATTTTAGCCATTATGGTATGGATTATTATGTGAATCGTATTCTATGCTTTCATTTTAAATTAAAAGATCCTGTAATTGCCTACGAATGTCACATTATTTACACGTACCAATATTCGGCAAAAGTACATTTTTATGTGATTCAGGTCCTTATTTAGTTACGTGTCCTCTGAAGCCTCTTTCTCTTTTTATCCAATTTGAAAACAACGCTGATGCTTTAGATATTTGGATTTGTGGTGCTTTGTGTAACTAGATCGTGTTAAAGGAATAATGATGTGGAAAGTAAATACCTCGGTATAATCTTAGACAGATATTTTAGAAATAGTTTGGATGATTACTGAGGTGGAACGTGTCGTATCTTGTAGTTTGATTTTGGTAAATCTTAGTTTTTACGTGCTTATATGTAGGAGGCACGCCATAATGGAGGCAAAACTAATTAATTCTTATCTTAATAAAAGATAAGGTGAATTCCTGAAGCATAGTCTTCAAGCTAGCTGATATAAAACAGCAAGGCAAATTATTTGTTTATGAGCTCTTTTTTGAAATGGGTATGAAAAGAAAAAGGCTCCCGAAGCAGTGACTTGGCTAAACCCATATTTATGCAATGGGGTACGATTCACTAACATCAGGAACCTCTCTGGTGATTTTTAATGTATTTTAATTAAGTGAGAACTCATGAACAATTTCAGAAGAATCATGAAACATAAGTTCAGAAATATAGGGATCCAGGTGATCACTTAGTGGCATAGTCGCGATAGCTTCTAGTACCTCAAATTCGGATTCAGCATCCATGATCATCCAGAGAACAGAACGATCCATAGCTAAAGCATAGGTTCGTACTTTCCCTTCTAGCAACAAACGATCAATCATCATTCTCTGCTCAGGAATAAGAGCCACAAACTCCTCGGATAATTCTTCCGGAAGCTCGAACTCCACCATAAAAGATTTTTTCATAGAACGTTCAGTTATTACTTGATCATAAAGTACAGAAAAAAGACAAGTATATTCCATTTAGCATGGCTATTAATGAAAACTTAACGACTGGTTCGTCAGGAAAGTCTATCAATTAACCTAAGGCCAAAGTATAGTCTTGTTTTGTCAAATAGTATACCAGCAGCATTAATGCGACAATCTGGCTGATAATTTGGTTGATGTAAATGTTTTATGACGGATTGGCATAATTTATTGGTGTATGGATAACTTTTTGAAATTGGTGTACATTATGCTTTATTATATTAGCGTTGTTACTAAAAATACGGTTATGCGGTACATACTCATCTTTTTCGTTTTACTTTTTAGTACGTCATATTCCGGCAATTGTCAGGACCAATCGTATTATACGATCAATCTAGGAACCTTTGTCAATGCTAAATCTGATGATTTTCAAGGTTTAAAAGGTCTTGGGTTTGTTCACGCTGATCAGATGGATCAGAATTTGTTCCAAATTTATATTGGGGGATTCTCTAACCAGTCAGCAGCAGATGATATGTTGCGCAGGGTACGCAATGCAGGTTACACAGGAGCTTACACACAAGCATTCAGTTCATACAACGGAAAGCCAATGGTAGTCATTCAGCTTGCTACTTTGGACGCTAGAAAGGATATTGACTGGAGCAGATATATGGATGCTGGACCCCTTTCTGTGCAGCTTGACGGGAATACAATTAAAATGCTTACTGGACCGTATGCTGATGTTTCGAATGCCCGCAATGCAGTAAGGGTCATCCAACAGAAAGGTTTTAAAGGTGCTTTTATCCGCAGGGTAAATAGCATTTTTTTGCATAAAGTAGGAACTTTTGAAACGGGGGTTCAAATGGCTAAACGACCTCTTATACCATTACAGGTGACCGAGGAACCAAAGGCACAATCTTCGCAACCGACGCCTGCGAGTTATGGTCTTGATCCAACTCAAGCTGCTGGGCAAAATATGGGTGTTAGAGGTAATACTGGAGGAGCAAGTGCGATGCTTACAGTAAAGGCTCCAGCTAAGGAAATACCAACAGTTGAGCTGCCCTACATTCGACCAAAGATCAAGCGCAGATCAGCGCTTGATCTGCAAATAGCATTAAAAAAAGAAGGAGTTTATACTGGTAGTCTAGATGGCATGTATGGACCAGTTACTAAGACGGCATATGAAAAAGCTCGGGAGAAAAATCCACAACTAAAGAAGTATCAATTATTAGGGGAACAGGGTCTATGGAATACGTCGGATGTAGAAGAAAGTATTCTACAAAATGCTATTGATCAGTTGCCTGAGTCTTCATCTGCTTTATCGGTTCTGGAACGTTATGATGACCCTATTGCTAAGGGCTATCGTGCCTATTGGTTGTTTAAATCATCAGGACCGTCCCCGGAGGTAAATACACTGATGAATCAAGCCTTAACCACTGCTTTTAAGCAAGTAAATTTTTTGGGAATGCCTTCATTTGATCCGAATGCTACCTATGCCTACCAACGGTTGGATCAATTAATTCAGCATGTATATTATTTACATGCAGTTCCCAAATCCCCTTATGCTGCTCCGTGCTGGCTTCCAAATACACACCCGAATGAAGCGGCTCAAGCACAAGCTAGTTTTTCACAATCAGGTTCTGCACTACGACCAAGGGTGAGGGACTGCGATGTCATTTCTAAATGGCCTTCTGTACAGACTTTACTAGCTATTGCTTCAGATTTAAATGCTGACCCGATGATGGATGCTTCAAAATGGGGTCAGGCTAATGCTTTGCGTGCCCAACTCTTTTTGTCAAAAGATGCGGTGTCGCCTGATATGGTGAAAGTAGTTACAGCTTGGAGTAACCGGTTGTGGAAGGGACTCAATGCTTGGGCTAAACAAGACCCTTTACATGATAGATTGGTTTCAGCTATGAAATTGAGCTATTTTCAAACACAGGTTTTACTGGAAGATTATTACATTAATATGGGCTTCAAGGAACAGGAAGCTAAAGATAAATCACTAGTAACTATGCGTACTTTAGTGGGGTATCAATTGGAACGATTTACCCGATTATAGTATGGACTTCGTTTAAGTAGGCGGCCGTAAAATGGTGATATTGTATTATTCATCACGAACAGCTTCGAATCGTAAGTTTAGCCGTGATGAAATTCGGGTTGGTGATATTTCATTCAAGAACAGCCATACTTCCAGTTTGAATCGTTGTTCTTGCAGTTGTCTTTTTGCATTGATAAGGGTAGGAAGCAATTCAACCCGACTACCGGCGCGCTGGTACAAATCTCTTCCTTCGAGATAAAAAACCTCTTCTGCTTCCCTGCAGCTTTCTGTATTTCTGG
Organism: Saprospiraceae bacterium; assembly: GCA_013214265.1. Lineage (GTDB taxonomy): Bacteria > Bacteroidota > Bacteroidia > Chitinophagales > Saprospiraceae > DT-110. The sequence goes on from JABSSK010000002.1 coordinate 34,856, forward strand.
GGCAAATGCGTATAGATATACCTCCTAGGAAGTCGTAGTCAGCTTCGTTGTTTATAGCAGTTAGGGTAGCACTACTGGGGCGAATGGCATCGATTTCTTCGATGGATAAATTGTTCTCTTGTAGATAGGCGTCAATATTAGATTGGAAATTATCAAGATCTAGGACTTGAGGGATAGCACTGGCATTAAGTCCCGCAGGAATGTCAAATACAATATTGGGATAAATCATATCAAATAGAACAACACGTTGGTCACCCTTGCAACTCGAAGTTAAAATCAGTCCTATTATTAAAAGATATGTGTATCGCATTGTATTTATTATTTTTTGATTAACGAAGAATACATACTTCATAATCTGTAAGTGTAGTAAAATAACTATATTGAAATTATAACGTCGAACTCAAATTATGTGACATTCTTCATGTCTGCACCCTTAAATAAATGTAATGGGGGAACAAAAAGTTACATCCATCGATAGAAAAAGTAAGCTTCATCGATTTGTTCGTTCTTTATTGAACGATGTTGAAGCAATGGAGTATATGCTTGAACACAATTGGTTTGAAGATGATCCCATTCGGATTGGGGCGGAGCAAGAAATGATTTTGTTGGATACCAAGACCTTCAAACTGGCGCCGATAGCAATGGAGGTGATGGATCAAGTAACAGAGTATCCTTGGATAGAAACGGAATTAGCTAGGTTTAATCTCGAAATTAATCTGTATACAAGCATATTTAGTGGTTCTTGTTTGCGGGACATGGAAAATGAAATACTAAAAAAGATGCGTATAATCCGGGAGGTGGTCAAGCCTATGGGGGCTGATGTTCTGCTAACCGGGATCTTGCCTACTATTCGTAAATACGACTTAGAGTTACACAACCTAACGCCTAGGGAGCGATATAAGGCCCTTATGGAATCCATACACAAGCAGCTTATTGGGTCTGCTTTTGAATTACGTCTTAGTGGGATCGATGAATTGTTAGTGAAGCATAATTCGCCCTTGCTGGAGGCATGTAACACCAGTTTTCAGGTTCATTTACAAGTAAGGCCTTCGGATTTTGTTGGTATGTACAATACAGCCCAAGCGATAGCTGCGCCTATTATGGCAGTTGCTGCGAATTCGCCATTAGTATTTGGTCGGCGCTTGTGGCATGAAAGTAGGATTGCACTATTTCAGCAGGCGCTGGATGTTCGGACTACCCACGACCATATGCGAGAGCGTAGCCCTAGGGTAAACTTTGGATCACAATGGCTTGATCAGTCGATCATGGAAATTTACAAAGAAGATATTGCGCGTTTTAGGGTATTGTTAAGTACGAATACGGAAGAGGATGCTCTGCAAAAGATAAAACGGAAGGAAGTACCTAAGCTAAAGGCATTGCAAGTACATAATTCTACGGTTTATCGTTGGAATCGCCCTTGTTACGGAATAAGCGATACGGGGAAACCACATTTGCGTATTGAAAACAGAGTTTTGCCTGCTGGGCCTACGGTGGTGGATGAGGTAGCAAATGCAGCTTTATGGTTAGGAGCTATGGTTGGGTTTCATAAGCATCACTCTAATGTTAGCCAAGAAATGGCGTGGGAAGATGCACGGGATAATTTTGGTAAGGCAGCGCGAAATGGTTTGGGTTCAAAGTTTAGTTGGTTGGGAGACCGTAACGTCGCTGCAAGCGAACTGATTTTAGAGGAATTGATACCATTAGCCAAAGAAGGCCTTCAGGACCAAGGTGTGCATAATAACGATATTGATCGTTATATGTCAATAATTGAAGAGCGAGCAAAAAGGCAGAATAATGGTGCACGATGGCAAATTAAGGCCTATGGTAAACTAAAAAAACAGACGAGCGATGATGAGGCACTAAGTGTCCTTACTTGTAGTATCATGCTAAATCAGGCGAAAGAATTACCTATTCACACCTGGGAGATGCCTAAGCTTACCGATTTGGAGGATTACCGACCTTCTAGCCTCAAGGTTGATGAATTTATGCAAACAGATTTGTTTACGGTTCAGAAAGATGATCCGATTACCTTAGTTGCACAATTGATGGATTGGAGAAAAATACGGTATATGCCAGTTGAGGATAATAAAGGGAAGCTTTCGGGTTTAATCACGTCGCGTCTATTGCTTAGGCATTTTTCAAAACCTACCATTTTAAATGGTAAGAAGCCAAAAAATGTAGATGATATTATGATTAAAGCACCCATTACTATTTCTCCGAATGCGACTATTCTGGAGGCTTTGCAAGTTATGCGATCGAATGAAATTGGATGCGTGCCTGTAGTATCAGATGACGAGCTTATTGGTGTAATTACAGAAATGGATTTCCTTAGAATTTCTTCAAGATTAATTGAACGTCTAGAAAAATAATTTACTAAATATTGCAAAATTTACTAAATCTACTTTTATTTACTATATTGTTCTCACCAACCTACTCTTTATAATTATTTTTACCTATACCCTACTACATTCTATGTCTAACCAGAAATAATGATATGGGTTACTAGCCTTAAGGTTTAAAGCTAATTTCTCCCCTGCTGTTATGAAGAATCCAAGCTATCCTAAAAATGGATAGACTTTAATTTACATTATCTAACATACTGATATGAGCCAGATTTATAGGTTTAAATTTTCCGGAGAAAATTTTAGTGTTGAGTTGGAATCTACGGATCCTTCCTTTATCGACAGTAAACTTCGTGATTTAATTAATTTAAGTATTAAGCAGCAATTGGATGGGACACAGACATTAGCCTCAGGGGGCACTATTTCGGAAAATACAGTGAGTGCAGCTGTTGAAACGGAAGCATCTTCTGCAATGGAAAAAAAGGCAACCACTGTTGGAACAACTGAAGTAGTTGAACCACCAAAACCTGCTCGTCGGGGTCGTAAGCCAGGTTCAAAAAATAAGCCAAAACCTGCTCGTCGGGGTCGTAAGCCAGGTTCAAAAAACAAAACGGCTACAAAAACGACACAGGCCAAAGCCGTTGTTAAAAAGGTAATTGAGGATACGGAAGGAAAAATAGATCCTAAGCAGGTGCTTGAAGTCGCAAAACGTTCGGCTGATTATCCAAAAATTAAGAAGTCTATTCTTCAGAAAAGCAACCAGCTTAATCGTATTCTTTTAGCATTTTACTACGCTCAAAAGACCTATGGTGACCGTGGTTTTTCTTCCGGAACGATTGAGGAAGTATCTAAACAATTTGGAAAAATTATTCGTCGGTCAAATATTGCTGCACAAATAAAAAGTAAACCAAATTTATTTCATTCTGATCAAAAGCCCCGTCGCGGTGTTAGTGTGAAGTATAAATTGACGGCCGAGGGTGGAAGCATTATTGAAAAAGTAATAAAAGGAAATTAAAAATCCTTGCTGCATAAAAAGCGCCTCCGTGTAATACTTTACGAAGGCGCTTTTTCATTTTAATTATGCTAATTTCTAATTTATGAAATGGAGCAACGTCGAATAGCGTCTGCCAAAGAACGGAAGGCTGTAGTACGATCCCGAGGTATGAACTCTTGTGCGACATAACCAGTAAAACCAGTATCAGCAATAGCTTTCATAATAGCAGGGTAGTACAATTCCTGTGATTCATCGATTTCGTGGCGGCCTGGTACGCCTGCAGTATGATAATGACTAATGGCATCTGCATGTTTTCCAATGGTCGCAATAACATCTCCCTCCATGATTTGCATATGGTAAATGTCATACAGTAATTTGAAATTTGGGGATCCGATTTTTTCAACTAACTTGACACCCCAGGGGGTGTGATCACACTGATAATCGGGGTGATTTACCTTTGAATTTAATAATTCCATGGTAAGCATAATCCCTAGATTCTCGGCTTTTTTAACAAGAGGTGCAAGCCCGATGGCACAATTTTCTAGGCCTTCCTGATCAGAAATTTGATATCGGTTTCCCGAAAAACAAATGACCTGAGGAATACCTTGGTTGGCTGCACTTTCCATGAGTTCAGGATATAATCCTTGCAGTCGTTTGTGATTGTTGGGATTATTAAAACCCTCTGTAAGGCTTATAAAATCAGCAGTAGCTAAGGCACATGTTAATCCTGCGTTGTATACCGTACTCCATTCATTAGGGGTAAGTAATTCAATGGATTCGATACCGATTGCTTTAACTTTACTCGCCAGTGTTTCTAATGGAATATCATTGAAACACCATCTGCAAACGGAGTGCTTAAATGGTGTTTTTGGTAATTTGTCTGACATTGCCTGTTGGTTTTTAGGGATTAACAAACTTCCCGCTGCCAAACCTGCGGTAGTGATGGCATCTCGTCTATTCATAGTATTAATTTTCTGGATGTTATGAAAGAAATCGAATACTATCAAGTAGTGTTTTAGATTATAAACTCCATGCTTTATCGCCTTCCTCGTAAGGAATACATCCCTCATAAGCCCCTGGTATTGGATCATAGGCCATTACCTCTTTACCTATTTGTTCACTGGTGAAATAAGCGCCAATAATCATACCCTTTAGTTGCTTGTAATATACTTCGTGAGGCGCAGGATTTTCAGCTGTTAATGCCTCCGTATTAAGTGTTGATAAAACCTCGTGTTGTTCTTCAGTGGACATTTTGTGGAATGCTGGTTTTTCTGTATTGCCTCCTATTTTTGTGTGAAGCTCATCAAAATCTGCGAGCCATTTAGATCGTGTTTCTTCGGAGGCCCAATTCGTCATTAGTTCATCAATAAACCGATGAACGAAAACATCTTTCGCTCCTGGGCTTGATTCTGTGGCAGGTAGCATGGTTTCTGCGATTGCAGATAAAGCTTCTATCTGCTGGTCAGTAAGTGTGCTGGGTAACCAATCAGGAGCTGAATCAGCTGTACATCCATGTAAAATAGCTGAGGCAGTTGTAGCAGTAAGCGCATAACCTAAGCTTAGCGCGGTGTATTTAAGTGCATCTCTTCGATTCATAGTTAATCTGATTATATGTTACCTTTTTTGACCTGTTCAGCGGCATAATTAGCAGCTCGAGCCGTCAGGGCCATATAGGTTAAAGAAGGGTTTTGGCAAGCAGAGGATGTCATACAAGCACCATCTGTAACAAAGACATTTGGTACATCGTGCATCGCATTAAAATTGTTTAGAACGGAAGTCTTTGGGTCTCTTCCCATTCTTGCTGTTCCCATTTCATGTATGCCCAATCCTGGCCATGAACCATGATCAAAGGTCGTTACATCCTTTCCGCCAGCTGCTTCCAGCATTTCAGCTGCTGCATTTCGCATATCTTCACGCATTTTCATTTCATTATCCTTAAAGGAACAATCCATGGTTAGGGTAGGTAAACCGTACATATCAAGCAAATCTTCATTGAGAGAGACTTTATTTTCATGATATGGCAAGCATTCGCCAAATCCACCTAGGCCCATCGACCAATCACCAGGGACCATTAAAGCTTCTTTAAAATCAGCTCCAATGCTCATCTCTTCGGCTGAAATGCCCCTTCCCCATTTCCCACGACCAGCACCTCCTTGATAGCCAAAGCCTCGGATATAATCAGGCATGCGCGTTGCGTCATTAAGGTTTCTGAAGCGTGGAATATAAATACCGTTGGGTCTTCGACCTTTAAAATATTGATCATTGAATTCAGGGAATCGAGCATTGGCTCCTGTACGAAGGTGATGGTCCATCACATTATGGCCAAGTTCCCCGCTAGAGTTTCCAAGCCCAGTAGGGAACGCTTCAGATTTGGAATTCAACAGAATTTGAGTTGTGCCAAGAGCCGAAGCATTGCAGAAAATGATTGTTGAGAAAAACTCATGGGTTTCTCGAGTTTCTTGATCTAATACACGCACACCAGTGGCTTTGCCGGTTTTAGGGTCAAAAATAATCGAGTGAACAATACTGTTTGGGCGGAGCGTCATGTTACCTGTTGCTTCCGCAGCGGGTAATGTGGCAGCCTGACTACTAAAATAAGCACCATAAGGGCATCCACGTCTGCATCGATTTCTGAATTGGCATTTTCCCCGATTTCCATGAATCTCAGGATTGGGTTCAGTAAGATGTGCCGTACGGCCAATAGTCAGCAGGCGTTCGGGGAAGTTCTCAGATATGGAGTTAAGCATGTGTTTCTCTACACAGTTCAATTCCATGGGAGGTAAAAAGATTCCATCTGGCAGTTGGGGCAATCCTTCTTTCTGACCACTGATACCTGCAAATCTTTCCACATGATCATACCATGGAGCAATATCTTTGTAACGGATTGGCCAGTCCACTGCAATACCTTCTTTGGCATTGGCCTCAAAATCGAGATCACTCAATCGGTAAGACTGTCGTCCCCAAGTAAGTGAACGCCCTCCCACATGATACCCTCTCATCCAATCGAAGCGTTGTACTTCTGTGTATGGGTTTTCATCATCTTTTACAAAGAAATGTTTTCCTGACTGATTAATGGTGTAACCGGTACGAATTTGTTTGGAATAGTGCTTCTTCACTTCGTCTTCTGGAACGCGATCACGTAATTTTAGATCCCATGGATCCATAGCAGCAGTCTCATAATCCAGAACATGTCGAACGTTTCTGCCTCTTTCTAGGACAAGTGTTTTTAATCCGTTTTCGCATAATTCTTTTGCGGCCCAGCCGCCACTGACACCTGAACCAATTACTATGGCATCATAGGTGACTTCTTGTTTTCCTTCGTTGTTAAAATACATGAAAGTAGATTTAAGACAATTGGTCAATCAAGGTTTCATTCAATTAGATATTCATACGATATGCACAGCACTGAGGTGGTAAATTGCATCGTGCATTCTATTGGCCTTAAGTGTTCCAGTGACAATATATTTAAAAAATAGTATTGGTATGGCTATTGTCGACCAAAAATTATGTGGAGATGACGCGGAAAGAAGAAATTAAAGTTAGATTTTGTTATTAAAAAAGTGAGAAGTGCAATTATAAAAGTGAAAATGAATTGGCTATTGTGGCATTACGGGATGAGGTTCTGAGCGTAAATGTGAATTTTATAGGTTATGTTCCTAAAGGTGTGCAGGATGGAAATAGCAATTATTGTACTTTTGATATCATTCGGAATCATTTTTACGCCAGTGATACTTTTGGCGAGTTGTATTTCGAGTTAACCTTTATTATGTCCAGTTTAAAACAACTTTAGCTATGCCATTTGATATTGAGATGATAGAAGCTTTTTATGGTACTTTACCTAAGCGGGTAGAGGAAGCGAAAGCGCAGCTAGGGCGTGCTCTGACTTTGTCGGAAAAGATTCTCTATGCACATTTACACCCTGAATCGCCTTTACAGAATTATGGACGAGGACAAGACTATGTATTTTTTGCACCGGATCGAGTAGCCATGCAGGACGCAACTGCGCAGATGGCTCTGCTTCAATTTATGATGGCGGGCCGGAATAAGGTAGCTGTTCCTTCGACTGTACATTGTGATCATCTTATTCAGGCGGAAATTGGCGCAGCAGCGGATTTGGATAAAGCAATAAGTACGAATCAGGAGGTATACGATTTTTTGGCATCGGTCTCTAATAAATATGGTATTGGTTTCTGGAAGCCAGGGGCGGGTATTATTCATCAGATTGTTCTTGAGAATTATGCTTTTCCTGGTGGTATGATGATTGGCACGGATTCTCATACACCCAATGCAGGTGGATTGGGGATGTTGGCGATTGGTGTTGGCGGGGCAGATGCAGTAGATGTCATGGCGAATATGCCTTGGGAACTTAAGATGCCCAAACTAATTGGTGTAAAATTGACGGGTAAGCTATCTGGTTGGACCTCACCAAAAGATGTCATCCTTAAGGTAGCGGGTATTCTCACGGTTAAAGGAGGAACAGGTGCAATTGTTGAGTATTTTGGTGAAGGAGCAGAAACGATGTCTTGCACTGGCAAAGGTACTATTTGTAATATGGGAGCAGAAATCGGGGCTACTACCTCTACTTTTGGATACGATGCATCAATGAGTCGATACCTACGTGCAACGGAACGTGCTGCAGTAGCGGAGTTAGCGGACCAGGTAAAAAGTTACCTGACGGGTGATGCAGAATGTTACGCTGATCCTGAGCGATATTTTGATCAGGTTATTGAGATTGACTTGTCAACATTGGAGCCTCATATTAATGGGCCATATACCCCAGATTTGGCATGGCCGATCTCCACATTTGCACAAGCAGTAAAAGAAAATAGTTATCCACAAAAACTTGAAGTAGGGTTAATTGGATCTTGTACAAATTCTTCTTATGAAGATCTAGACAGAGCAGCATCCTTAGCGAAGCAAGCAGTAGATAAAAAGTTGAAAGTAAAGTCCGAGTTTACGGTGACGCCAGGTTCTGAGCAAATTCGGTATACAGTCAATCGAGACGGTCAATTATCGGCATTTGAAGAAATGGGAGGTGTTGTTTTAGCTAATGCTTGTGGGCCATGTATTGGGCAGTGGGCACGCCATACAGATGACCCTAACCGAGCAAATTCGATCATTACATCCTTCAATCGTAACTTTTCAAAGCGCAATGACGGTAATCCGGCTACCCGTTCTTTTGTGGCTTCACCAGAGATTGTAACAGCTATGGCTATTGCGGGCGATTTAGGTTTTAATCCGCTAACGGATAGCTTAGTGAATGAAGATGGGCAAGAGGTAAAGCTTGACCCACCAACCGGAGTAGAATTGCCCCCAAAAGGTTTTGATGTGGATGATGCTGGATACATACCTCCCATTGAGGATGGTAGTGGTATACATATTGAAGTGAATCCCGAGTCGAATCGGTTAGAATTATTAATACCTTTTTTGCCCATTACGTCCGAACAACTCACGGATATGCGGTTGTTAATAAAAGCCAAAGGGAAGTGTACAACTGACCACATCTCCATGGCTGGTCCTTGGCTTAAGTATAGGGGGCATCTGGATAATATTTCAGAAAACTGTTTTATTGGAGCCATCAACTATTTTAATGGTGATATGAATAATGTGGCGAATTATGTAGATAATGCAAAGGAGGCTGAATTCTTACCTGTCCCTACTTCGGCGCGTAAATACAAAAAAGCAGGTATCAGTACCGTCGTTTTCGGGGAAGAAAATTATGGGGAGGGCTCATCCCGTGAACACGCTGCTATGGAGCCTCGCCATTTGGGTGTAAAAGCAGTGATCGTTAAATCATTCGCACGTATTCATGAGACCAACCTGAAGAAGCAAGGTGCTTTAGCATTGACTTTCGTTAATCCTGCTGACTACGAAAAAGTACGTCAGGATGATTTTATTGATATTGTTGGTCTTGGAACTATGACTCCAGGTAAAAATCTTAGTGTGATATTGAAGCACACGGATGGAACTACGGATACTTTTGAAGTAGCACATACGTATAATCAAGCCCAGATTGATTGGGTAACGGCGGGGTCAGCTTTAAATAAAATACGCGAGGAGTTGAAATCGTGAAGTTGATATAAAAAGCAAAGGGCAACTGATTTATAGATTGGTTGCCCTTTGGCTTTTTGGATTATTGGTTCCTGAGTAGATCTCGGATTTCTGCTAAGAGTTCTTCTTGCGTGGGTCCAGTGGGCGGAGCAGGTACTTCTTCTTCTTGCTTTTTGAGTTTCTCAGAAACTTTATTGTAGGTGCGAACTAACATAAAAATGGCAAAAGCAATAATTAAAAAATCAATAACAGTCTGGATAAAAGCACCATAGCGGATTTCTACAGCATCTTTCAGTACTTCACCTGCATCATTTAATTCTGCTGCTTGGAGTGTGATGGCCAGATCTGAAAAGTCAACGTTACCGAGTGCAATCCCGATTGGAGGCATTATAATATCTGCGGTAAATGATTTTACAATAGCCCCAAATGCACCCGCAACGATTACGGCTACGGCTAAATCCAAGACGTTTCCGCGCATGATAAATGCTTTAAATTCTTTCCACATAGTTTTCTGTTTTTATAGCGTAAATGATTGATTAACCTTTTTTGAGTTTGATGGTAAATGTCGTTCCAACGCCTTCTTCGGATCGCTTCACAAAAATAAGTCCCGAGTGATACTCCTCAATGATCCGTTTGGCTAGAGACAGTCCGAGCCCCCAGCCTCGTTTTTTGGTGGTATACCCTGGGTTAAAGACTGTTTTTTGACGTGCAGAAGGTATGCCTTTACCGGTATCTGTTACATCAATGGAAATAAAATCACCATCCTCACGAACCGTTGCTTCGATATTCCCTTTTCGGCCCATCGCGTCTAGTGCATTCCTAAGTAAGTTTTCGATAACCCATTCAAAAAGGTGTGGGTTAATAAGGACATGTTGAGCGGGGGTTGTGTCTGGTTCAGGAAACGTAAAAGAGACATTTCGAGGTGCACGTCTTTGCATATAAGCACGGCATTTTTCTAGCTCCAGATAAATATTGGTTTTTTGAAGTTCTGGAGCAGATCCAATTTTTGAGAATCGGTCAGCAATTAGTTCTAGTCGATTGACATCATTCCCTAACTCATTTAATATGTCATGCATTTCAGCATCTTGTTCTCTAAGTAACCGCAGGTGTTCAATCCAAGCCACTATGCCAGAAATAGGGGTGCCTAGTTGATGCGCAGTTTCTTTAGCCATTCCGACCCATACTCGGTTTTGCTCGGCCCGTCGTGCTGAAGAAAAAGTAAGGTAACCAAAGAGAATAAAAGCAGCTATAAGAAACAATTGAATGACGGGATACCACCTCAATTGAGTGAGGATAGTAGACTCCCGATAGTGTAGAGCGGTGCCTAGGTCGGTATCAACGATAGGTGGGATATCATCTTTCTCCATCTTTGCTAATTGCTTTTCCAGATAATCCATGTCAATTTTAGGGAAGTTAACAACACCATCAGGATTGATACGCCCATCCGTTAGCAACATGACCGGAATGGTTTGGTTCCGGATAATAATATCTTGGGGGAAAGTGTAGTCACGGCAACTTTCGCATTCTTCGGAAAGGGGCTCGCTTACTTTGCGAAGTGCCAAGCCGAGAACTTCTGCTTTGTTTCGTTCTTCAATTGCTAATTGTTGGGTAAGGTAGCTCGTGTAGATAAGGGAAGCAAGCACAATGACAGTGCCCGCTATAGCTAGGTAAATTTTCCAACGTGATTTTTGGTTGTATAAATCCATCTGGCCAGTAAATTTTTGATGTGCAACGCTTTTACAAATAAAACTATAGATAATACTGTTGGGATGTGGGCGATAATTAAGCTATATAGGGAGTAAAATAGGTAATATTATGAGACTAGCCCATAATTGGGTAGAGTTTGGTAAATCACATGAAAGCGCAGGCTATAATTTGTTTGTAATGGGGATATTACTTATTTGCACAATAGGTAATATGGAGGGGATAGTATTTTTAAGAATTTATGAAGTGAATGTATAAAATAGAAACTATGAAACAAGGTTTACTTTTCTTATTTCTGCTTGGCTTTTTTGTTAGTTATGGTCAGCATTCGGATCAGCGTATGGAAGTTATTGGTGTTGTCGAGCGATTATTTGAAGGTATGCGTAATGCGGATTCATCAGTAGTACGAAATACCTTTCATCCGGATATACGGCTTCAAACCACCTACTTAGATAATGAAGGGAACCCTCAGATGGTACAAGGCGATACTGAACGATTCTTGGGGTCTATAAGTGAATCGGAGCCAGGTACTTTAAATGAGGTGCTCTGGTCGTATGATATTCAGATAGCCCAAAATGTAGCTTCGGTATGGACTCCTTACAGTTTTTTTGTGAAGGATAAGTTAAGCCACTGTGGTGTGAATACCTTTCAGCTTTTCAGGAGCATGAAGGGATGGCAGATCGTTCAAATTATGGATACGCGACAGCGGGATGGGTGCCAAACGGAGAAAGATGACCTACAAGAAGAGCTTAATACACTTATTGATAACTGGCATTTGGCGGCAGCTGAAGCGAATGAAGATGCTTTTTTTGGTGCTATGGCAGCGGATGGAGTGTACATCGGTACGGATAAAACGGAGCGATGGCTTCGAGATGAGCTGCGTGGATGGGCTAAAGCTGCTTTTGAGCGTGAGTCGGCCTGGTCGTTTACGGCCATTGATCGTGTTATTTCATTGGCACCGGACGGCAGAGTAGCCTGGTGGGACGAGACGTTAGATACGTGGATGGGTGTTTGTCGTTCTACGGGTATTTTAGCACACACAGATCAAGGTTGGAAAATTAAGCATTATCAGCTTTCGGTTACGGTTCCGAATGAGAAGATTGAGGATTTTAAGGCTTTGGTGGAAGAGTGAAAATAGCTTACTGAGCTCCTCACTTAAGTGAGGAGCTCAGCATTAATTCCCTAGCCAACTCGATATCACAAAGCTCAAGAGATTGTTCTCCCGCATATTCAACTGCTGATGAAAAAGGCCATTGATATATTGAATTAGTCAAATCAGCTTTTACAGGATTATTATGAATATAGTCGAACACAGTCTTGAGATATGTACATTCTAATTGTTTCAGCTCAGCACTTAACTGTATTCCTTCTAGAGTCATTGTTTTATCACTCAGAAAGTGTTTGGCTTTGGTTCCTTTCCTAAATAATGATCCTGTTCTTCCTTCTTGGATATTGATTGCTCGCGTGTAGGATCTCAGGCATACTCCGATTTGGTGGCTAAGTATAACCTGATAATCTCTTTGATCAGCCTCTTCAGTGGGAAAGGTTCGTCTAGGTTTACGACCATTGCTTAAAAGACAAGAAGCTTCCGTTGTGTATACAAGTAAATGAAAATGGTTTGGCATCAGGCAGTATGCTAAAATTTGGCAGTGAGGATAGATATGTTTTTTTATTTTCTCCAGGAAGAAGTAGTAGTTATTGTCAGAAAAGAATAATAGTTCTTTATTGTTGCCCTGATTGAAAATATGGTAGACACGGTTGGGTACAAAATGCATGGCTTTAATTTTTACGTGGCTTTTTCTGATAAACTGAGCTTTTATTTTACGTCGTGCAAGATTAGGAGGGACTTATTTTTTTCAATTGGTACTTCAGGTGACATTTTTTTACTGAGCTCCTCACTTAAGTGAGGAGCTCAGTAAAAAAATGTCCCACATAAGAATTATATTTCGGCCATACTGTTTATTCTGAAAGAATTCCTTGTAATCAAGGTTACTTTCGCATTTTTAATCCTTTGGGTTGTAAATCTATGCTATGAACCATTATATCATTCTTGTATTTTTAGTCCTAACCTTTGGATGTAATTCAGAACCTTCCAATCTTGATGTCTTACGACCACAAGATCCTTGGGTCTTCTCATCCCAACTGGATGGTAAACCAGATATAGTCACCATTGCCCTTCACGAAGATCTTTGGATCGCTTATCATACTACAAATGCTTCATTCTATAAGGCTTGGAGAGGTGGAGCTAATTTTGATAGTGCAGTAAGCACAACCTTGTACGGTTCGCAGCCTAGCTCAATAGGAAATGGTTATTGCGAAAATAGCATTGATAACCCATGGCTAGTGGAAATAGGAGGGGCTGCTGTCAGACAACGTATTGAATTCAAAGAGTATCAACTAGTTGGTGGCGAAGTAATTATTAAATACGATATTATTTTGCCCGATCACGAAGACGTTATCCACGTACAAGAAAAACCAGAAGTCTTCTTCTCAGAATCTGGTAACATAGGTTTAGAAAGAATATTCACCTTTTCAAATGTGCCCCGAGATACTGATTTCTTTTTTGGGTTTAACTTATCATCTATCGCTTCAAGAAGTAGTATCGAGTCAAATGGGGATGTTCTGTTCACTAGACAAATTGATCGGTCCGTTGGTGAAATTGAAACGGTCGATCTGGCAGGAACATTAAGAATGACCCCCGGAGAACCTACATATCTACGAACATTATTTACAGAACCAACCCTTATTAATGAAAATGAAATAGTAGATGCTGAAGGAGAGGAAAATCAAGACTTACAAAATCGTCTGATTTCTCAAAATGGCTGCGAAAACTGCAACAATACTTTAAGCGAAACAG
>JABSSK010000020.1 GCA_013214265.1 Saprospiraceae bacterium
ATTATAACGTCATTGCTGGACAGGCCACTGCTGCCCTGGAGTTACTGGAAGATATGCCAGTAGTACCTGATGTGATGATGGCACCCATTGGTGGAGGTGGCCTCATGAGTGGGACCGCCCTGACCACCCACTATTTATACCCTAATACTAAAGTGATTGGGGCAGAACCCCAAGAGGTGGATGATGCTTACCGTTCTTTTCATGCGAGGCAACTCGTACGTAACACAACCATTGATACCATCGCAGATGGCTTAAGAACAAATCTGGGGGATAAAACCCTAAGTATTATCCTAAATCATTTAGATGATGTTCTTTTGGTTACAGAAAAACAGATCGTTGAGGCTATGCGTTTAACCTGGGAGCGTATGAAAATAATCATTGAACCCAGTTGTGCCGTGCCGCTGGCTGCAGTATTGAATCATCCCGATGCGTTTGCAGGAAAGCACGTAGGTATCATCCTCACTGGGGGTAATGTTGATTTGGCTCGTTTGCCCTTCCTTTAGGTATCAATTATTCATCGTTTATCTACTCTGTGCTATCAATGGAAGGGTGATTTAGCCATTCCGGATATGAACAAAAAATGGATAGCTTCCAGAAGCTCAAGAAAAGCCATCCCAGCTAAAAGTATAATGCCCTGAATTGTGGTATGATGTGTGGCTGCCAAGTGCTTGTTCGCTTATGATGTGCATATTTCCAAGTGGGGTTCTTGTTGACTATAGAGTTAAAAAGGAAAGGTATCCCAAGTACTCCATTATTATGAAGTAAATTCATCGGGAGCGGATATACCTACAGATCCTTCTGTACAACGAAATATGCTTGAAGGGATTTCAACCTCGGGTTTAGGAAAAAATCTACTTAAAAATGTCTTTTTGTCACATCCTTCAATATGTATTATGGATACAGATAATTCTCTTGATGTTCGAATTGCTATAGCTAGGGGTCACATACCTGTATTCCAGAAATAGGCGTGCTGATCGGAGAAGGCATACTCCAATTTAGAATACAACCTTTGGGTGCATAATGAGTTAAGGAGTCGACGGGACGTTTTGGGGTGATTCCAATATAAATAGCGTGTTCCCTGTACGAAGTTTCCCATCGGTCTTCACCGGAAATGAGACTTGGATCTAAGTCATTTATCTAAGGCCCCCCGTTTGATATCATCTGCTGAGTCAGAATAACACTTCTTTTAAAAAATTAATCTGTATAAGCTGGTATGTCTTGTAGTCGGGGTACAAAAGGTACGCCTTTTTGGTTCCAGAATCTTTTTGCACGAACATAAGTCATTAGCCTTTTTGGTGCAAAGTTCGAAGCATCAGGGTCGAGGCTTTCAATTTTCACTCTTTCTGTAGCGTGAATGATTTCTCCTTGTCCAATATAAATAGCTACGTGTGTAATTTTTTCAGGGTGTTCATCGGTGGCAGCTCGGCCAAAAAATAGCAGATCTCCTGGTTTCAGATTAGAGAGTTCTGTGTCGGCTTCTATAGATTGACCTGTATGGACTTGTTGGGATGCGTCTCTTGGGAGTAGCAGGCCATTCAGGTAATACACCGTTTTGGTAAATCCACTACAATCCATGGCTCTGCTGGAGGTCCCTCCCCATAGATATGGGCGTCCAAGAAGCTGATATGCGGTTTGAAGTACTTGTTCTGCAGTAGGATTGTTGCGATTAAGCCAGCGGTCATAGTCCGTATATACGTCGTTTTTTATAAACCCCTTTCGGTCGTCAGGGAAAAATACTTCGGTGAAAGTTGAGCCGACTTTACCTTTCACTAGGATATTACCAGGAATCAGATCAGATACGGGACGTGCATTAAGGTCAGGTTTTTCATATGCGATTTGAAAATCCTGATTGATGACTAATTTGTTCTGATCAGACCATATTATCCACTCTTTTTCTGTCCATAGGGTTAGGCCTCCTGCATCGAGCCAACCTAAGTATTGATCTGGGGTTTGTACACGGTACCAGTCATCCTGTTTATCGAGAATAGTAAGGGGTGTGCCAAGTGTTGATTGTGTCGAAAGTTCTGCGGAGTGGGCAGGTCTTGATCGAATATTACATACAGAAAGATTTACAATGCCACGGGTCTGACCTTCCAGTAACGTTGTGTTGGGAAGCAAAGTGAGACTATCGACCCATTTATAAGGTAAAGTGCTAAGTTGGCGACGTAATTCGGCTGCTGCCTGAGGGAGATTGGTTTCTCCGGTTAGGATTATTTGTCCTTGTTTGCGTTGGTATTGAGGATGAAAGAGTGCGACGCGTTTATCAGGAGCGTATTCATTTTTTATGGTATTGATAATGACTTCTACTTCGGGAATTGGCTGGGGGGGCGTTTCTTGGAGGCAACTGGCTACGAAAAGGAATAGGCTGGCAGAGATGATAAGTCGCATATCTATTTTTAAGGGAAAATAGGTGTTTTTTGGGATTGTTGAGTGCTTAATAAATAAAACTAAAAAAGAGCCTTTTCCTGGGGGAAAAAGGCTCTTTGGTGAAGGGTAATTTTTGATGATGTTCAGAACAAAAATTTAATAAGTGGGGCGCATGATTATAGAATTAGTTCGCTTTCCCTTTGATATCATTTGATTGCCAACAGGCTTACTAACCGTATCACCCAGGCCATCTTTATTATCTTCAAATATGCATCCGATCAGTTCGGGGCGGCAGGTTCCTTGCGGACTACGGTAATTGTAGACACCACTTCCACTCAGGTAAGCCACATTTTCGCGAAAGGTACAGTTTCGAACCTTGGGGCTGGCAACACCAGCGTCGGCGCGGTTTTGTATGCCAGCTCCATAAGAAGCCTGATTCTGAATAAAAAGTGTAGTGGCAATTACGGAATTACAGGTGCCCTGCATACCATTATTATAGATGGCTCCACCATTGGAGCCAGCAGTGTTTTCAACGAATGCACAACCATTGATATTGACTGTACAAATGCCATTGTTACCATTGTTATAGAGTGCACCACCGTAGTGAGCTTGATTATTTTGAAAGACGCAGTTGCGAATGGTGGGGCTGGATATTTTACCATTTGCACCATCATTATACCATCCACCACCGCAGCCCTCCGGATTACCGATGACCGCAGTTTTGTTGGCATTTCCTCCGGTGATGATGAAACCATCTACGACAGTGGCAGGAGATACCCCAGTTGTACGGATCACATTGAAGGCATTGTCATCAACGGAGGAGGATCCGATTTCACCACTTAGGTAGGTGGCGTTTTGACTAATCAATCTTTGCTCTGGAGAGGTTTCTGTTCCGGAGAATCCGCCTATCAGTCGAACCCCATCCGGAATATGAAAGGATGCGTAGCGATCATTGGTTTGCGTGGGGAGGTAGGTACCTTTAGCAACCCATATTTGCTGTCCTTTAGTGGCTTTTTTCAGTGCGGATGCTAAGTCACCAGTGGGATTTTCCCAAGACTGTCCTGTTCCTTGGGTACCACTTTTAACATAAATGATGGATTGACTATAAGCCATCCATACAAATGATAAAAATAAAATTGTAATTGTTGCCCTTTTCACGCTACTCAAAGTTTATTCGATGATGCAATGAGTATTTATATACTCGTATACAGTGGTTAGCGCGCGCGAAGAAATTCAATAAGCTGCGACACACTGATTGTTTCGTGTGTCAAACAAACAACTCAGTTGGGATTTTCTAGGGATTATACTGTAAGGCATAACCTGATATTGGGAGGGATTTAGCCTTGTCTGCGACTAAAGATATGCAATAAAAACTAATAAATTCAAGCCACAACGAGGGGTTTTTAGCGCTTGTAAAAAAGGCAGAAAAAAAAGAGGAAAAATGCATTTCCACTCCTTGTCGTTTAGTTACCGTTTTCTAGTTAAATTGCTCCGTTTGCTGGTTTTTTGTATGATAATGAAGTATCTTTTCGAACAGAAAAAAAAAATCGAGTAACCTCGAATAAATTTTTACGTAAACTGGCTTAATGACTTGTTTGCTTATTACTAACGTTTAGTTTAAGTATCTTGTGGGTTATATTAAACGGTTAAATTAAGCTTGGCTAAAACCCCAAAGCGTTTTATTACCCGAAAACTGTATCCCATGAAAAATGATCAAGTCAGTTTGCTACTTTCGATAATGAAACAGCATACTGTGAAAATCTTTTTTTTCATTTTCGCTCTACTCTTCCTCACCCAGAAAGTGAGTGGTCAAGATATTCACTACACTCAGTTTTATAACGCACCCTTCCAAAATAGCCCTGCACTAGTTGGTATTTTCCAGGGCGATATCCGCCTGATAGCCAATTACCGACAGCAATGGACCTCTGTACCTGTAAACTATAGAACATTTACCATTGCGGGTGATTTTAAACTTCCATCATCAGACAACAAGAGCTTTTTTGCAGTTGGTACAGTAATAAATTATGACAAAGCGGGTTTTTCTAAGTTGAATCAAACTAATATTAATGCTTTAGGAAGCTATACTCGTCGGATGGGACCTCGAATTTTTGCAACTGTTGGTTTTCAGTTTGGGGTAAATTACCGAGCATTTGATATTGGTGGTATTAGCTTCGGAGAACAGTTTGATCCACGATCAGGACAGTTTGACCCTGGTCGAGACACTGGAGAACTATTCGGTAGTGAAGAGAATTGGTACATCGATATGGGAACGGGCTTGAATTTTCGATACCAAACCCAGGAAAAGAGTGAACTGGTTGATCGATTGGAGCGGCGTACCAAATTTGATGTAGGTGTTGGTATTCACCATTTAAATACACCCGATCAGAGTTTTTTACTTGGTGAAGATGTTGCACTACCCGTTAGGGTGTCACCTTATTTCGCAGGCACATTCCAATTGGGAAGCAACATTGATCTGTTGACAAATATATCTGCTCAATTTCAGGGTTCTTATCAACAATTTCTTTACGGAATTGCAGGAAAGGTACACTTAAATCGAGATCCAGGTAAACAATTGGCTATGGTTGGTGGCGTCTCGTTACGGTCACGTGACTTTACCGATTCCTGGTCACCTGTGTTCGAACTACACTACAACTTATTACGAGTAGGATTCAGCTATGATGTTAATGTATCAGACTTTAATATCGCTACGGATCGGCGAAGTGGTCCGGAAATATCGCTGCGCTGGATGATTCGTAAAGTGCCAGTATTGGATACCAAGACGTGTCCATTGATTTAACCGCAGGTTGTATGCTGTTCATATGTTTTTGATAAGCATAATGAATGGTACTCTGCCCATCAGGAAGATTATAATACCATGAATAAGCTAGGACTAACCTTATTCCTTGTCATTGCGATCTGTGCCACTGGATTAGCCCAGCGGCTAGACCAATTTGTGCAAAAAGCCGATACCAGTTTTGCGAATGGAGCTTATTTTGCTGCTTTCAGCTATTATGAAGCTGCCTTGGCATATGATTCTACACAAGTACGGCTACACTTTTATAAAGGAGAGTCGGCACGGTTTATCAATGCATTGGATAGCGCCATTAATGCTTACGAAAAAGTTATCCTGCTGGATTCGGATACAGTAAGGGCTTTCCCACAGGCTCTCCTTTGGAAAGGCATTTGTGAAATGCAACGGGATAGCCTTAAAGATGCACGATTGTCCTTGGAAAGTTACCTCCAGCAAGATGTAAGCGTAAGGCAGAGAAACTGGGATCGGATAGCGACTAAGAATTTGCAAGATTTACAATTGAAAATGGGCCCTCCTAAAGGTGAAGATACCAACTTAGGAACAGGTATTAATTCAGCCTATTCAGAGGTAGGACCTAGATTGTTTGATGATCTCCTTTACTTTACTTCCCTTCGTTTTGATGGAACAGGTCAGAATAAGAAAGCTGAACCCCGGAAATCGGCCAGGTTGATGTATTCGCGCTTGCCCGAACCAGCACAAATGCTTCAAGACTCCTTTAATTTGCAGGGAGACAATACAGCTTATATTGAGTTCACGGAAGAGGGAAATCGCGTTTACTATTGCGTGTGTGCATTTATTCTGGAGAGTAATGATTTACGCTGTGATATCTTTACACGTAGTCGTTTGGATGAAAATAGTTCATGGGGCCCTGCACTAAAGTTGGCGATGAATGATCCAGAAGCAACCAACACCCAGCCCGCTATTGGTGTAGATAGCCTCGGAAATGCAGTATTGTATTTTGCATCAGATCGCCAAGGTGGAAAAGGTGGACTAGATATTTGGTACGGAGCTATCGATGCCACTACAGGGCAGGTTGACCAAGCCACACCATTCCATACCATGAATACAGCGTTTGATGATGTCTCACCTTTCTACCATGCACCATCTCGACGGTTTTTCTTTTCGTCAAAAGGATATCCAGCCTTCGGTGATTTCGATATTTATTATTCTATCCTATTAAAGGACCCTATGCGTTGGTCAGAACCTTCGCAAATGCCTCCGCCCATAAATAGCCGCTTTGCGGATTTACATTATACACGTGATGAAAAGAGTACGCGTTCGCTTTATGCTTCTACACGGCCAGTAAAAGAGGCTCAGCGTTTGGTAGATGATATCGGAGCTTGCTGTCATGATATTTACGAAACGCCAATTCTCCCAATTGATTTAATCGTTCAAACTTGGGATGCCAAAGACTCATTTGCACTGGACAGCGTTATTGTAAGACTTTATGAAATTCAGGAGGATGGTTCTGAAATTTATTTAGAAGAACAATTTGGTACCCTTAGCAATACATTCTCTTTCCGAGCGGAGCGCTACAAATCTTATCGTATAACTGGAGCTCGTAAATATTATCAAGATGCGGAAGAGACACTAAGTCTATTGAAAGTACCTGACTCTGTACAACTCATTAAAGAAGATTTATATCTGGTGCCCCGAACGATCAACCTTACGGTAAAAATGTTCGATTTGGCAACTAGTGAACCACTAGACGCCTGTAACGGATGGTGGTTCGAAGGATACCCAATGGTAGATAATTCCAATTTACTGGACCATACCATCAACCCAGAAGGGAAAACGTATTTTTATTATACCAACATTGAGTTATTTGAACCTTACTCGTTCAGAGTGTCCAGAAATGGATATTTCCCAGAATCCGTAGAATTTACGTTTACAAGAAAAGATGTTGATGTCAATACCTATGATATCACTGTAGAAGTCTTTCTGGAAAGACTTTCTTCTTTTAACATGTTCTTCGATAATGATTATCCAAAGTATAGATATCCGGACGCAATACCTAATCCGGATACGACTCGTTCGGATATTGTTGAACTGGTTGATGCCTATAAAAGCAAACAAGGCGTTTTCGAAACGGAAGCCCAAGGGGACACTTCTGAAATCACAAATATTAGACTATTCTTCTCTCAGCTTTTAGAAGCTAATATGATAGACTTAAATACATTTACCAGTAAAGTGTCTCCTTATCTGGCAGAAGGCTTTCAGGTAATCCTCACTTTACGCGGATATGCAAGCCCACTAGGCAAACAAGAATACAATAAAGCACTTACAAGGCGCCGGATTGTTTCCATCCTCAACTACTTCCGACAATTTGAGCAGGATGGCGTACGTATTGCAGATTATATCGATGGGTACAATAAGGGACAATTTAGGGTAGTACGAGAAGCAGAAGGAGAGGATCAAACTGGACGAAGTTTTGCTGAATTTAGAGCAAGAATAAAAAAATTATCAAAAGAAACCTTGGAGAAACAAAGCAGTGAAGCCGTTTTTAGCTTGAGTGCTTCTATTGAGCGGCGTGTTGAGATTACGAACATACGAATTGAACGCAAACCCTGATTCAATACGGTAATGGAACTTGTTAGGAATTACTACGCCTCTATATAAGGGCTATTATATTTCCGGTTCTTCGGATAGGAAAAGGGTCCTTCAAAAGTACATATGCTGGGTAGTATGGAACAGTTATAAGTATTACGTATTATGGACAACCCAAATTAAATGGTTTTCAATTTATATAACCGTAATAAGGAACAGGACGGAAATAAAACCGAAAATCTGTATGTCATGAACTTAAATCATAGCGGCGTAAATACGATGATAGTTAGTATTTCAAGACAAATGAATAATCAAGAAATACCATAGTTGAATTCAGAAAAGATAAGCAAGGACGTTGGGGTATAATTGCTTTGCATCCAATGTCTCCTTTTTAACGTAAAAACATAGCACGTAAGTAATATATAACCCGTTCATGAATAATAAATGCGCAATGTATATTGAGTCATTTTTTGGTTATACCTAAAGCAAAACCCATTGCCAAATGTCTGTATATCATGAATAATGAGCACACAATTTTAAGTAGTCCCAAGAAGACTTTCCTAGCTTTTGGCTTAGTGGTCTTGTGGTGCCTTTTAGGGGCACCTGTTCCCTCTGTACAGGCACAAAATGTTGCCCAGGATTCCTGTGATAATGTTACGGATCCAGGACAAATTGGGTTCGATCAGATACTTTGTGCACCCGGAAATGATCCGGCGCCAATTATCAGTTTAAGGCCGGCGAGTGGTGGCTCAGGAGAGTTGGAATACATCTGGATGTATTCTGAAGTGGACAGTGACTTTAATGAATCAACTTTCAAACCTATTCCAAATTCCAATACAGAAACCTATGATCCGGGACCTCTAACACGAACTACTACCTTTGCACGTTGCGCACGTCGTGTCGGATGTCCTAATTTTCTGGAACCTGAGGTCGTAGTTATTACAATTGGTGACGAAGCTAAAGCAGATATTATTGGGCCAATGGTCATTTGTTATCGGGATACGATTACCTATGTGCTGGAAACCCATACAGAAAACCCTGATCGTATCGACTGGTCTTTCCCCACTGGCGTTAGCGTATTAGAAAATACTGGAAAGTCTGTTACCATTGCATTTCCAAGTTTTGGCCAATATGTACTCCGAGTAGAAGTAACAGAAAACGGATGTACTGCGGTTGGTACTAAAACAATCGTAGCAGTCAATAATCCAGCCTATTGCGGAGAAGAGAATGAGCCCGTTATGGCTAACTTTTCAGCGCAGACGGAATGTGGATCGTTAGATGTAGCATTTACTAATACCAGTAAAGGAGCCAAGACTTATCTCTGGACATTCATCGTCGAAATGGATGGTTCAAACCCTACATCAGCAGAAGAAAATCCAACCTTTACATTCCCTCAAAGCGGTATGTATCCCGTCCAATTGATCGCGGAAAGCGAGACAGGGGTTCAGGACACAATCTGGAAAGTTGTGGACGTAGGAAACGAATTTGTTGTGGCAGATTTCAACTATGCATATCTGGGCTGTACCACCAATCAGATTGATGTCCAACTAACGGATAATTCACAATCTTCAGGGGGAATAACCTCATGGGACTGGATAAGCACCGATGGACAAACTGCAAATACCCAAAACCCAATATTTACATTTGTGGAAGAAGGTATTGAAACCATTACCTTAACGGTCGAAACTGATGAAGGGTGCATGGATACGATCTCAAAAGTGGTCATGATTCATTTCCCTGATATCCTTACCAATAACCTTCCCGATTCCGTAGTAAATTGTCCAGGTGAATCGTTTCAACTCCATCTCATTAATAATATGCAATATCAGTACATGTGGTCACCAACTACAGGTATTGATAACCCACTTAGTTTCAATCCCGTTTTTTCCCCACAAGTGACAACTACTTATTTTTTAACAGCAGGAATTTTGGGTACGACTTGTGTGGTTATGGATTCTTTCACTGTTCGGGTTGCAGAAGAACTTGATCTTACCGTGATCGATGAAGGTAATGAATGTGCTTCCCAAAGAAGGCTGCAAGCACGAACAGATATTCCTGCTACATTGGTTTGGCTCAATGAAAATGGAGATACTCTAGCTACAGGTGCGGAATATTTTCCTCCTTTAGATACGTCTTTCAATATTGTGGTACGTGCTACCTCAGCAGAGGACTGTGTAGCCGAACAATTTTTGTTTTACGAAAGTAGCCGAATCGATGTAAGCTTACCGGATACAGTTACTTTTTGTCCCGAAGATACTCCCGAAATATTCGCTGAAACCATGGGTGAGAATATAATGCTTCGTTGGGAACCATCGGGGATTATCCAGCCGGGGAGTACGCCCACATCGATTATTATCGATGGAACTCCAGGAACCTATGAAGTTATTGTGACTGCCAGAAGTGCACAAGGGTGTGAAGCTCGTGACACGGCCCTCGTTGTTATTATTGGGGATGATTTTAGCTTAGCCTTTACTGCAATACCTGATAGTTGTGCTAATGGTACTATTCAGTTTGCCAACGAAAGCACGCAAGGGTATACTTATTTTTGGGATTTTGGTGATCCTAATCGCAATGATGATACATCAACATTAGCCAACCCTGTGTACCAGTATCAGGAAGCCGGAACGTATGAAGTTTCATTAACATTAGCTTACGGTGCAGATTGTATTGATACATTCCAAAATGAAATAACAGTCGAACCCTTCGCGGTAGAAGCTGATTTTAGTTCTACTTTTCAGGGATGTACTAATAATGGAGCCCTTTATCTTCTAGAAGATCGTTCCGTATCAGATGAGGAAATCATTGATCGATATTGGCTTGTTTCTGATGGTCGGGATACCGTTTTTGGCGAAAGCCCTCAAATTGGTTTTACACAAACAGGAATATATACCGTTACACTAGTCGTAGATGTCTTGAATGGTTGTTCTTACCAAACAACAAAATCATTCGATGTTCGTATCCCACAAATTGACCTCCAGGATTCACTGGTGATTTGTAACGAAGGAACATTATTGCGATTACCTCAGCCTGACGATAGCTTATTCACCTTTAGTTGGTCACCTCCGGATGGATTGGATGACCCTTCTAGTCCGACACCTTATGCCAATCCAGAAACGGACACATGGTATCAACTCGAAGTATCAGGAACTGGAACAAATACATGCTCAATTCTGGATAGTACGTATGTCATCGTAACTGATAGTATTGACTTATTTACAACACCAGATACACTCATTTGTAAGGACTCCATTCGCCTTTTTGCTAGTACTTCATTTCCGGTTCTGCTTCAATGGTATAATGAAAACGACAGCCTTTTAGGCACGGGTAATACTATCTTGGTGTTTCCGGTTGGTACACAAACATATCGGGTAACCGCTTCACAAATGCAGGGAGGGTGTTATGCCGAAAAAGTAATAACGGTAACTAATGGAACGGTGGATGTTAGCGTTATTCCTGAAATGGATACCATAGTTGCCTGTACCGATGATGTGGTATCTTTGGGTGTTACAAATAATCGTCCAGAACAAAGCTTAGTGTATAACTGGATGCCTACCGATTTCTTGTTGTCAGAAGCCAATATATCCAATCCGGATTATTTAGTAACCGAAGAGCCGTATACAATTACAGGGCAAATAACCAATAATCTTGGCTGCTCAGTGGAGATTACACGTTATATCCAACCTGGGTTATTCATCGTAAATCTTCCGGATACCGTGGTCGCGTGTAAAGGGGAGTCGATTGAGCTGGCACCAGAATCTAATCCCGATTATTTTTATACCTGGACACCAACCGAAAACCTCAGTGAGTCCGATATAAATAATCCTGTCTTTAGCGGAGATTCTACCACAGTTTTCACGGTATTGGTCACCGATACCGCATCTGGCCTAGGATGTACTATAACCAGAGAAGTAGTAGTGGTAGTTGGAGATACGCTTGATTTGAGGCCTCAAACAGAACTGCCTGAGCAAATATGCGCAGGTGATAGCTTATTGTTGGAGGTTGCTGTATTTCCAGATCAGCCTGATGTAGATGTAGTTTGGTATAAGGATGCAGAGCTTAAGGACTCTGTAGGTTCTGGCTTTTCCCTTTGGGTATTGGTCGAAGAAGGGGTCAATATTTTCTTTGCGGAAGCAACTAATGGTAGCGCATGTACAGGACTTGTTCGCTACACATTTTTAGGTGAAAAGCCAAGTTGTACACTTCCTTTTTCAGAAACGTTATGTCCTGGCGTACCAACCCCAATTGATCTGGGTTGTGACCCTGATGATTTAGGTTTTTTGACCTTCACTTGGTCCTCTGAGGAAGACCTGGATCTATCTAATCCGGCTCAA
This sequence comes from Saprospiraceae bacterium, assembly GCA_013214265.1. Taxonomy (GTDB): domain Bacteria; phylum Bacteroidota; class Bacteroidia; order Chitinophagales; family Saprospiraceae; genus DT-110. The sequence continues at coordinate 12,058 of JABSSK010000020.1, forward strand.
CCTGTAGTTACCCTGACAGCTCCCCGCTTGTATGAGGTAACGATTACAGATACTAGAGGGGGATGTGTGCAAACAGGTTTTGTTGAGTTGGATATGTATCCAGAAGGAAAAATTGACTTGGGGTCGGATACGTCAATTTGTGCTGCCGGTGATTTTGAAATCATCGCAGATATTAGTGGTGTGTATCCAGACTCAATCATTTGGTATAGTACGGAAGAACCGGACATCATACTAGGCACGGGTAGTTCCCTTACGATTCCGGTTATGGATACATTGGTTATAGTTGTCGAAGGCTTAACCTATGAAGGATGTTCATTACGGGATTCAATTATGATCTCGGTAGGTGATTTTATGGTTCCCGTTTCTGATACTATTGCAGCCTGCCCTGGAGAACCCATCGGGATTAATCCCAATGGAGATCCCGATCTGAATTATATGTGGTCGCCCGATGACGACTTGGACATCAGTCAGCCTTGGAACCCTATTGCTACTTTGTCGGAGAGCATAACGTACACTGTAACCATTACGGACCCAATTAGAGGGTGTACAGCGGTTGATTCCGTATATGTTGAAATTCAGGATTCATCGTTACTATTCGCAGGACCTGATATTGAAGTTTGTGGAGCTGATTCAGTACAATTGAGTGTTACGTACCAATGTGTGGACAATCTACGCTGGATGAATGCATCTGGTGAATTAATTGGGCAAGGGGGGAGTATAAAAGTATTGCCCGATGAGGGCGAAAATACTTTCTTTGTTGAAGGAACAGGGTTGTCCGGTAGCATACTTACAGATACGATACGTGTATTTCGAACAGATTTACGGCTTAACCTATCCGATACGGTTGTGGTATGTCTGCCATTTTCTACTGAACTAAACCCTGATGAATCGGGGAGCCAATATGCTTTTCGTTGGTCGCCAATAGAGGGACTCGATGATCCTACCGCAATTAATCCGATAGCCACCATAACGGCGGATCAACTATTCAAAGTAACGGTTACGGATCCAAGCACTGGATGTACGGCGGTGGATTCCGTTTACGCTCGAGTACAGGTATTACCTGTTCTGGACGCAGGGCCAGATTTAACGATTTGTGCTGGTGAAGAAGTTACCTTAAGGGCAGAAATTGAATGTGTTGGGCTAGTAAACTGGTCAGACGAAAACGGTAATCTATTGGGTGCAGGTTCGGAAATTACGGTTATGCCGGGTAATCCAATTCAGGTATATGTGGTGTCAGCCCTTACCAATACAGGAGAAATAATATCCGATACCATTACCGTTACGGTAATTGGTCATCCACCCTTGCTTCCAGATATGGTTTTAGTATGTCCGGATGAGCCAACAGCTCTGAATCCGAATCCTGACACCTCATTCAGCTACAGCTGGGCTCCGGAATTGGGTCTGGATGACCCCATGGCAGCAAATCCTTTTGTTCGTATAAATCAAGACCAGATATATGTGGTTACCACGACTGACGAATCGGGTTGTACCTTTAAGGATACTGTGCAGGTGGACGTTCGAGATGGCTTGGAACCTGATAATATTTCACCTGATACATCCATTTGTACTGCGCAACCGATCCTTTTGTTTGCCTACCCAGATACAGGAAGTGTGGTAGAGTGGTTCGCTGATGCTAGTCAAAATGATTTGTTAGCTACTGGAACCACCTATATGGCAGAAACAGAAATCGGGGCTAATACATTCTATGTACGTGTTACAGATACCATTTGTCAGAAAGAATATTTGGATTCAATAATTGTAACGGTTGAGGATTTGATCGTTGATTTACCGGATACCGTTCAGGTCTGTTCAGGCGTACCTACGCCATTGAATCCAGAGGGAGAAGGACAAGGTTTTGCATTGGTTTGGACTCCGACTACAGGGTTGGATGATCCGAATGCCATTAATCCACTATTTACGGGTACGGATGATCAAGTTTTTCAAGTGTATATTACGGATCCACAAACGGAGTGTACAACGACAGAGGAAGTGGTTGTTCGTATCCAGCGTAATCCAACTATTGATGCCGGTGATGACCAAGCCGTTTGTCCGCAAGAACGTGTGACATTACAAGCCGAGTTCACTTGTGCTGATCAGGTTTTTTGGACGAATGTGCAAGGTAATGTGCTGGTTGAGGGACCGAATCTGGAACTTCTTTTGGACGCTGCTGGGGTATATCTTTTTGTAGCCTTTGCGACTACGGGGAATGGTGCTGCTGCTACGGATACAGTTATGGTTACTGTATTTGAAGGTGAAGCCCCTATATTTCAAGATACGGTATCTGTTTGTCCGGATGAGCCAGGGGAGCTTAATCCTCAAGTTGTACCCGAATATAGCTATAGCTGGTCGCCTTCCGAATATTTGGATGACCCAAATAGTGGGGATCCAATAGTTACAATAAGCGAGGATCAATTATTTATGGTTACCGCTACCGATGAGAACGGATGCGAATACGTAGATTCCGTTTTCGTTGATGTTCGCAATGGCTTGGATCCCGAAAGTTCCTCTTCGGATACGACCCTTTGTGGTTCGGAATTGATATCCCTTACGGTAAAAGTAGATTCAGGTGTTTTAGTTACTTGGTTTGCAACTTCCGCTTTGACCGATACTTTAGCACAGGGTAATACCCTGACAACTTTACCCGGGTTGGGTGATAATGTGTATTATATTCAAAGTGTGGATCCGATTTGTAATACTATATTTTTGGATTCTCTTCGGGTTAAGGTTATTGATTTTTCTGTGATGGTGCCAGATACGGTTCGTATTTGTCAGAATGAGCCTACACCCTTAAATCCAGATGCGGAAGATACAGAGCTATTGTACAATTGGATGCCAGCTACTGGCCTCGATGATCCGTTCAGTGCTAACCCTAAGGCTACATTGGTTCGTAGCCAGACATACATAGTGGATATTACTGATCCTGTTTCGGGGTGTGTAGCTAGTGATACTGTTTTTGTTCAAGTTCAGGAACAACCAGAAGTAGATGCTGGCGAAGACCAAACGGTTTGTGCTGGTGATTCGGTTAATTTAAAAGCTACCGTTACTTGTGCTCAATTTGTTGAATGGCTTACCTTGGATGGTACATCGTTAGGTATAGGAACTGAGATCACAGTTTTTCCTTCGGACAGTATCAATGTTTATGTGGTAGCTGCCATTTCATCAGGTGGGGCTATTGCTACGGATACAGTTGTTGTGACCGTGAGGGGTATGCCACCTGTTCTAGCACAGAATATCTCTCTTTGTCCTGGTATTGCCGGTGAAATAAATCCTAATCCTGATCTAGGATATACTTATGAATGGATGCCAGAAGAGGTGTTGGATAACCCTGAAGCATCGAATCCTGCAGCGACAATTTTTACAGAGACTGTTTTTTTCGTAGAGGCTACGGATTCAACTGGATGCGTATATACGGATTCGGTGACGGTAGGTGTCAGGCCTGAAGTTGCTATTGATTCCATCAGTTCAGACACGGTAATATGTGCTGGTGATACGGCTAAGTTACAGGTAGTCACTAATCCGAACTATAAAGTAGAATGGCGGAATAGTACAGGCGAACTGGTCGGTGAGGGTTTAGAAGTGGTGATTATTCCGGAATCAGGTGAAAACCATTATGTGGTTACGGTTTCTGATACGATTTGCGGAACCACACGGACGGATTCGATACGTATTCAGGTTCCTGTTTTCACAGATGCTATACCAGTGGATACAATAATTAGTTGTGGTGGCATACCCGTATTCTTGAATCCTGGAGGTAGTGAGGAATATACTTATCAGTGGGATAATGAAATATTTCTTGATTCGACAGGGATTGCCAATCCTTTAGCTAGTGTGTCGCAGGATACCTGGTTTTCAGTTACTATTACGGATCCTACTGGTTTGTGCACGTATATTGATTCTGTTTTTGTGGATGTACAGGGTCTTCCTGATATCCGTATACCAGGCGATACTACTGTTTGTTTACCTGGTTTAGTGGTCATTACGGCTGCAAGCAACGCGAGTATGTCGTGGGTATGGTCGGATGACGTATCTTTTGACACCATTCTCAGTTCGGAGGCTAGTTTGGCCATTGAGCCAGATCAAGGGGAGCAGACTTTTTATGTACGGGGTACAGATGAGATGACTGGTTGCCACGCTATTGATAGTATACTGATTATCTATCGTCCAATTATGGCTACACTGGAACAATTGGACGTAGCCTGTATTGATGGGGATCAAGTTACGGTTGAGGTGATTAATGCGCATACAGATCAAAATTTGTCGTATCTATGGAACCCAGAAAATCTTATTGTTGGAGGGGATCCAACAGCAGGTCCTCAAGTTGTTTATCTGGTTGAAGGAACAGTAGTTGCTGAAGTAATGCTTTCCAATCAGTTTGGGTGTAATACATTATTAGAAACAACAATAGAGCCGCTAAATTTGAATAATATCATTGACTTGGTGGTGGAAGATTCGCTTTTGCTGCCAGATGAAATGACTACGGTGACAGTTACCGGATGTGATGATTGCACATACGAATGGTTCCAGGATAGTGTATTATTGGCAGGTGAGAATGGGGAATCCATTATTGTTGCTCCTGAAGAAACTACGGAAATTGCAGTAGTTGTGTCTAAGGAAGGTTGTTTTAGCGATACATTACGTCAAATCATAGTAGTCAATGCTTGTGTGCCCCCGTATGTATTTGTTCCATCAGGTTTTACCCCTAATGGAGATGGCATGAATGATTATGTTCGCGTATATGGAGAAGTGATTCTCGAAGAAGACTTTGAATTTAGCATTGTAGCTAGATGGGGTGAAGAAGTATATTATTCTACAAATAAAGATGATATAGGTTGGGATGGTACTTATCGGGGTCGGGATGTACCCCCTGATACGTATGGATATTCTTTACAGTATCGTTGTGCCGTTGATGGAGAGTTGTATTTTTTGAAGGGTAATATAACTGTCTTGCGATAATTACTTTTGAAATGCCGTTTAAATGCCAGTCCTTAACATACTAGGACTGGCATTTTTCCTTTTTAATATAGATCATTGAATTTGCAGGTTCTACAAGGATTACACTATTTTTGCATCACAGCAGCACGACACTATGCGATTTATATTTTTATTTCTTATTGGATCACTGATGATTATTGGGACAGCCCGTTCCCAGTGTACCTATTTGGTTAATGAATTTGACCCATTTGATAGTACCCAGATTGTATCGGTTGAACCGTTCAATATTGGGTATTTAATCCCTAGTGCTTATGTTGAGGAGGATGGGAATATTAGAATGGTAGAAGAAGCAAAACTAATGTTATCCTACACGGAGAATGACTCGATAAGTTCTTTTTTCTTAACGATTGCAGCCTTGGAAAGGGACTTTTTCCAGATAAAAGGAGAGCGAGAAATTGTGTTGCTACTGAATAACGGACATGTTATACCTTTATTGAATGTGCCTGATCGTGGTGCTTTTAATAGCCAGACAAATATGAGGTTGTACAATCATGTATGTGTGATTCCTTTGGATGTATATTACAGTCTAACGTATCATAGTATTGATAAAATCAGGATTAATTACAAAGGATACAAACGAACCCTTGTACTGACGCCAGAACAAAAACTGGCAGTTCAGGATGCTATCCGTTGTGTTGGACAAGCAGCTGAATTGTTTCCTATCCGGCCTTAATCAGGAGCATACTATCGGGAAGATCAGACGTTTTTTTGCTCAGGATACCATCTGATTTCTGGTATAATGCTATTCTGCTTTGTTAATGTTCTTGTTATTTAAAACGCCAAAAGCAAAATTTTCCAGCAAATCAACGACAGGGTTAAAGTCGCCATCCTTAAGTTTAATATCAGTCATAGCGGGTAAGTGCTCCGCAAAATAAATATGATTATTCGCCATCTCCAAGAGGGTACTCGCTAGCGCTCTAGGGTAGGGATAATCCGGCTGAATTTCAAGGATGATATCGGCTATTTTTTTATTTAATGATTTTAGTGTTAGCCAGAACCCTTTTTTATTCTCTTGGTCAACTAATTTAGTATGGTATGTTTTGGTACCTTCAGCTACCACAATACGGTGGAGGATATCTTCATCTACAAAATCTATCGATGCATTTCTTTTAGCTGTATCTACAATCGCAGAAATGACAATTTTTAATCGTTTTTCTGGTTCTTCTATATTGATGGTATTATAGTCGATTCGGAACTTCATCCATTCCCAATACCAGGAGAGTAAATAAACCAACAGCTTGTGCTTGTTTTCAAAATATCGATATACAGAAGCTTCTGTAGATTGAATTTTTACTGCTAGTTTTTTAAAGGTAAAGTCTTCAAAACCAATCTCATCAATCAGTACAATACTATACTGGATAATGCGTCTGCCTAGTTTGGTGTCTTGTGGATCACGTAAAAAAAGCTGGTCATTAAGCTTAAACTGAATTGCAAACGCCATAGTGCCATTATTTTAATTAATATAATAGTCACTGCACCGCATTAGAGGGCAGAATATAAACTTATATATCCGAAAGGAATTCAGATACGAAGGCAGTTGATGTGTTTACGTTTTGTTCTAATTTGAGAGATACATCCCACTTTAGGAGGGGATGAAAGCAGGTAAATATTACTTTAAAGCTATGGTACAAGTTTATGATTGTACCATAGCTCTCAAGTATAATGATCTTATTACTTAGAAGCTTTATTTGCTTCGTCAATTGCTTCTATGTTATCCCGAAGATAACCTTCAAGCCATTTTGCACAGGACTCGAAATCTTCGAATACATCTTCATCCTCTACCAGACCAGGGATGATTTTAATTCTTTCAAGCATGACTTTGGGTTGACCGTGAACACCTGTGAAAACAACCCGTATACCTTGATTTTCAAGGTCCATGATGGCATCTTCCATGGCATATAGGCCCGACTGGTCCATGTATGGCACACGATCCATTCGTATGATCACAACTTTTATGTTAGGTATAGCTTTGATCATTTCCTGGAATCGGGAGGCAAAACCAAAGAAAAGAGGTCCATCTAAGTGTTTGATGAAAACTTGCTCACCAACTCGCTCAATGATATCACCTTCATCTTTCCATGGTATTTCACGAACAAAAGCTTTCAGTGGTGCCGCTTCGGTACGATTGTCTATGACATCAGCTATAGATTTCATAAACAGTAAGGCTGCCATAATCATTCCGATAGCTACTGCTTCCAGTAACCCTACAAAAACGGTCAGGAGCATTACCACAATCATAATGACCGCATCTGTTCTAGGAATTGACTTTAGATGCCGAATTCCTTTGTAATCAATGATTCCGATACCTACTGTGATCAAGATACCTGCAAGTACGGCATTGGGAATTTTACCTACCAATGGGCCAAGACCTAATAGAATAAAAAGAAGCAGTAAACCTGCAATAACACCGGAAATCTTTGTTTTACCACCAGAATTGACATTGATGACCGTTCTCATGGTTGCACCAGCTCCTGGAAGACCACCAATAAGAGCAGAAGCCATATTACCAAGACCTTGGCCGATCAACTCTTGATTGCTTTCGTGCTTGGTCTTAGTTAAGTTATCTGCCACGATTGATGTCAGTAATGAGTCAATGGCACCCAAGGCAGCAAGGGTGAAGGCAAATCTGAAAATCAACTTTAGGTTCTCAGCTTCCGTGAATACCGACCAAAATCCCAGCTGTAACTCAGGAAGACCGGTAGGAACACCACCTGGCGTACTATCATTGATGATCTTTACATCTCCATTTTGGAAAATTAGGAAAGCAGCAATGGAAACCAGAAAGAGTGAGATCAGTGAGCTGGGAACAACTTTGGTCACCTTGGGAACAAGGTAAATCAGTATAATAGTAATCGCAGCTACCAAAACAGAATACCAGTTGATTATTTCTGGTATGGTACCCAGGTTTTTAATTACACCTACTGTTCCACCGCTAGGGTTACCAGCTCCAAAGAAGGGAAAAATTTGTGTAATAACAATGATCAACCCAATACCACTCATAAATCCTGATACTACTGGATAGGGTATATACTTTATATATCTACCAACCTGAAGTACCCCTAGCAGCATTTCTAGCAAACCAGCAAGGAAAAAAGTCGCAATAATAATTGGGAATGCAGCTTCTAGTCCACCAACATGATTGATGGCGTCCATGATAACTACTGTCGAAACAACAGTCATAGGAGCGGTAGGCCCACTAATCTGAGTGGGTGTTCCACCGAATAAAGCTGCGACAATAGCTAGCGCAATAGCACCATATAATCCGGCAATAGCTCCTAATTCGGTTTGTTCTCCGAAAGCCAGAGCCAAAGGTAAGGCGACAATACCTGCCGTTATCCCACCAAAAAAGTCTCCTCGAAGATTGGAGAAGTCAAATTTAAATACATTTTTCATAGCGTACCTTATCGATAACTTAATAAGAGCGTGAATATAATAGGAATACCATCATTTAAGAAGGGTTTTACCTTAATTATTAGAGTAAAGCTAGTCCAATTGTCGAAATCTTGTCATTGGAAGTCGTTCATTTTGTTGAAGGTAGCTTCTTTATGGCGTTGGTTCCGCTTCCTTTGTGGTATTTGGTTGTGTAAATGCAAGGACCTCGGGTTCTAGCAGTCGGCCCAGATAAGCAAGATAAAACGTACCCTCAGAAAGCATTAAGTCCTCAAGACGGTTAGGGATAACGTGAATAGTATTGGCTTGGTCACGAACAAATATCGGTATGCTTTTGGGAATATCTGACATGCTGTTAAGCAATTCTTCAAGGTGTGCTGGTTCATACAGCTCTACTTCATGCATATACGGGAAGTCACGAGCAACTTCATTGAGGTTCAAAAAGTCGTCATTAGGGGCGAGTAGGCTGCTCCATGGTAAGTCGTCAGGTTTCTGACGTAATTCTTCTGGAGCAATAAGTCGGTAAGCACCATTCTCTCCAAAGTCCTTAGTATATCGACTAAGGGCATATTCATTGACATCGGGGCTACTCGTCATTGCAATTAAGTACCCCATATCCAGTAATTCGAACTGATCATTGAGGTCATCGTTGTAAATATTGACCTCAAACGCTTCGAGATCCATATCTAAGGCTTTATTTACGCTCCCTTCGTTATTATCAACTAATACCACATGGCGATTATTTTCCTGTAGGTATTTAGCCAAAACGCGTGAAGCCAAACTGGCTCCAATACATAAGATACCGCTCGAGCTTTCCTGTATGACTCCTAATAACTTTGCTACTGGGCGCGCAGTTGTCGCATTTAATAGAACAGTGCCTAGTACGATCAGAAATACCAGCGGCGTTATGTATTCGGCCATCGGTACGCCCTCATTCGACAGAGTAATACCGAACAAAGAGGCAATTCCAGCCGCAACAATACCCCTTGGGCCAACCCAACTAATAAACAACTTCTCATTAAAACTTAGATCAGAACCACGGGTACTGATAAGTACGCCTAAAGGACGTAAAACCAGTGCAACAACTGCAAATAATGCAAAGCTGTGCCAATCATTCAAAATAATATTGAGGTCTGACATGTCAATGTTAGCCGCCAATAAAATGAAAAGTATAGAAATGAGTAAAACACTCAGGGATTCCTTAAAAGAGAGGATCTCCTTGAGTCGGGGTACATCCAGATTACCAAGCACCATTCCCATAACAACTACGGATAGAAGCCCCGATTCATGTGCCATAATATCTGAAAAGACAAATACGCCTAGCACAAAAGCCAGTGTAAACACATTCAACAAATAGTGGGGGATAAGATCGTTTTTAATGAGTTGGTAGAGAACATATGCGGCAATCGTTCCTAATGCAAGACCGATGAGAATAATTTGTACAAATTGTATCAATGCGTGGGATGTAAATTCCACACCACCAGTAGCGGACCGGATAAATTCAAATACCAAGACTGCAACTAATGCACCAATGGGGTCAATGAGAATTCCTTCCCATTTAAGCACGGTTGATACGTTGCGGGTGAGCGGGACATTCTGTAGTATAGGCGCAATGACGGTAGGCCCCGTCACAATTATTAATCCCGCAAATAGAAAAGATATAGGCCAAGTCAATCCCATAATATAGTGGCTGGCCAGTCCTGCACCTATAAATGTTACAAGGGAACCAACGGTTATCAATTTCAGGATTACGGGACCAACACCAATGAGCTCTCTTTTTTTAAGGGTAAGGCCTCCCTCAAAAAGAATAATTCCTATGGCCAATGAAACAAAGTAGAAAAGGGATTTACCTGGGAATAATCCTGCACCGGTTGATATGTCAAAGATCGGTTCTAGGAGCTTTGTTCCATCCTCCCTGAAGAGAGTGGAAATGGGGCCTACTAATAGACCTGATATGATCAAGGGAAGAATGGCTGGAATTTTAATTCGCCAAGCAATCCATTGAGCAATAATTCCTAGAATGATGATTCCTGCGAGTTCAATCATAAAGCTATTTCATTACAACTAATTAAAGAAATAACATTTCGACGTTAATCGAGTTCGAACAAGTTGCAAGTTTGAGCAAAAGATAAAGTTAAGGCGCCTAAAATATAGATTTTAATGATCTAAAGAAAATGTTTTGCAGCTATAAAAAGGGGCATGAATATGTTTTCGACTGGATTATGGACAGAATTCATATTCTCTATTTCCGGAATCTAGCATGGAAAAGGCCTGTTTTTTGGCTATATTTGCGCCGCTTTAAGCTGTGAATATGAGTAACTTAATTCAAGAAATCGGACGTCGTAAAACTTTTGGTATTGTTTCTCACCCGGATGCAGGTAAAACAACCTTAACGGAAAAGCTTTTGCTTTTTGGGGGTGCTATTCAAGTAGCGGGTGCAGTAAAGTCGAATAAGATAAAGAAAAGTGCTACCTCCGATTTTATGGAGATTGAAAGGCAAAGAGGTATTTCTGTGGCTACTTCCGTTATGGCTTTTGACTATAGGGGGCACAAAATCAATATCTTAGATACACCAGGTCACCAGGATTTCCAAGAGGATACTTATCGTACCCTCACTGCAGTGGACAGTGTGATTGTAGTCATTGATGTAGCCAAAGGGGTAGAGCCCCAAACAGAAAAACTGGTGAAGGTATGCCGTATGCGCAAGACACCTATCATTGTGTTTATTAATAAACTTAACAAAGAGGGCCTGGACGGTTTTGATCTTTTAGACGATCTGGAACAGAAGCTAGGCCTCAATGTATGCCCTTTAAGTTGGCCTGTTGGTATGGGACAACGCTTTCAGGGAGTTTACAGCCTCTATGAAAAAAAGCTGGTATTATTTAGGCCGCACAGCAAACAGGAAGGGACAGAAGTAACTGAAATTACGGATTTATCCGACCATGTACTGGATGCGCAGGTGGGTGAGTCACCAGCGGACGAGCTACGAGAAGAAGTGAAAATGATTCGTGAGGTATACCCCGAATTTGACCGAGAAGCCTACCTGGAGGGGCAATTGTCGCCTGTTTTTTGTGGAAGTGCTATCAATAACTTTGGAGTTCGCGCACTACTAGCTTGCTTT
>JABSSK010000200.1 GCA_013214265.1 Saprospiraceae bacterium
AATTCTTCAATTCATAATCGCCTAGTTCATTTCCATTTAATGCCCTCACGCCTCCTGCCCAACCGGTTCGTACCACAGTTATTGTTTCATCTTTAGGGCAGTCACAACCTCTGGTTTTAGACACATAAGGGAAATCATTATCAAATTCAAAATATTCCGCATAACTCAAAAAAGGTCCTTTTTCCAAAGGGGTAACATTTATCTTTTGCCCTTGATAGTCCTGACCTGTTCTTGTTAACAATTCACCTACAATCTCTACTTCTATTGGCTCGTTATCAGGATAATCTCCATACGCTCCGACTAGTAAAACTGTTCTTAATTCGAAGGCTTCCGTGGCTGGTATTAATGAAACAATATCCACATTAAAATATTCACCTTTAGCTGTTTTGATTTTAAAGTCAGAAGGCTCAAGGGTTGTAGGTTCGATTTCTTGAGAGAAGACCACTGGCATTCCGTCTTTTCCTGGAGCCTTGGGCGATATTCTAATTGACCTTTGAGGCAAGTCATTATCTAAACCAAAAAAAGCAGACAATATTTTAGCATTCCTTTCTCTATCTATTTCCGGTATTTTATCGGAAAGAATATAGCTTGAGTCACAGCTATTTAGAATAACTAAAACTAATATTATTAAAATCCTTTGCATTCTATTTTAAATTATCACCAACGGTCTCTAATATGAAGCTTTTGGGGTAATTGCTTATACCTGATATTAGTGTCTTTATATATTTTATAATACTACTATATAAATCTTATGTATTCAAAATTTATATGATAAGCTCTGATAATCACAAAATCGAACCCAGCGCCAAGTGGATGATGTATAAAGGCTTCTTATTGTTGGTAGTCGTTTTATTTAGGTAAAATTTGTCCTTGCTTTTAATCTCAGGAAAATCAGTCTTCTCCCACTGATAAAATGAAATTAAACTTTCAGATATTACCGAGTGTGGAAAATTGTCAATCTGGGTAGTGTTGTCCGAAGTATGCTTATTTTCCTTTTTTATAATCACATTGAATCTCGTTTTCAACTCCTCTTCAAATTCAATTTGATTTGTATTTTATTCTAAATCATGAAGATATAGATTTTCTCAATACCTACTATGTAGGATGCTCCTCTTTTAGGTATTTGGAGCGGATTAAGAAAAGGGCCTTGAGGTTTTGAGATATCGCTATTGTGGTTACATATTATTGTATCGTCCCGACGCTTTTTTAATTTCTTTATCTATCAATGCTGTAATGGTATCAATTTCATTAATTGCTCTTTTATATATTGCGTCCTTTTGAGTACACATCCATATTACTAAATTGAAATGATTTTGAAAATCAACTCCAAAGAGTTTTTCTGGTTTTCGAACGGTGCTATCAGAGATTTTAATCGACTCCTGTAAGTCGGAATATATACCGCTCAGAATGAGTTCAAAATGGGTGTTTTCTATTCTGTTCATAAGTATATAAGTTTCCTCTAACTTCTGTATTTTTTCAATTACATCTCTATTCTTCAGTAGTTTTGACTCGCCGCTATTTATTAAGTTTTGATAGATATTACTGCTTCTGTCAAAGTCAGAATATAAGTAAAGATTTAATGCCATTTTTGCTAGGGTATCAATTTTGGTTCGATCATTTTCTTCAATAATTTGAACTGCATATTCGTACTGTTTATATGCAGAATTATTGATATCCATGATAACATATATGGCATTTTTGTCATCATTAATTTGACGTTTGATATTTTGATAAGAAGAAATTTCTACACTTTTCTCAATTCGCTTAGTATTCCAATTATTGATATACATTGCAATTAGAATACCTATTACTATGAGAATAATTTCACCGATAGCATATTTAAAATAATTTCTAACTTTTTTGTCTTCGATTGCGTTTTCCCTGATTTGTCTGTAGAATTTCATTATCGATTATAGAATGGTTATTAGATGGTACTTTGTATAGGTAACACTGTATCTTCTGGTCACAAACTTTCCTATTTAGGCTATATACGTTACGGAAGTCATGTGTCCTAGTGGTTTATGCGGATGATTCTTATTGTAACTTATTCTTCAATCTTCGTATAAAATGCCAACCTCTTCCAGGTTTTCGAACAAGTAAGTATCTAAAACATCTTCATAGTATAACCGAGTTAGGCGTTCAATGTAGGCATTTTGGTTGGGCTGCTCTTCATGGATATATTGAACTTGAATACGGCCCCTATAATACCGTTAACAGGTACGATCTAGTAACGTTAGTTTGTTATCTACTCGTATTTTAGTGGTAATTCTCTTTTTCTCCAACTCCTTTAACCTTTTTACTTGCTGTGAATCCGTCCCCGCATATTTCTTGTGCCAATTGTAAAAAGTAACCTTCGCAATACCTAATTCGTGGCGGATCTCATTTACTATACGTGTTGCTTCAATTTCCTAAATCGATTTAGTGGTCTAAGTTTATGTGAATCCTGTTTTTTATAACAACTTAACATTAATGATTTGTTCTATGGTTAAGTGTTCCAGTTTTTGGGAAAGTCTTTACGATTGTCCAAAATTTATTTGCCAATTAAAATAAGCATACTAGTAATGTTGATTTTCCGCATCGTTTCTATTTGTTGCTCTCAATGTGTGGAAATAGATTGTACGTGCATGGTGGAACCGTCGGGGACGCATTGTCGCAAATATAGTGTTGTAGCAAGTAATACTTACCTTAGTATTTGTCCTTGGTGGATCAACTCTTTGTTTAATTTTTGGTAATCCAATTCTTGGACAGCTCTCCCCTCATCTATTGCTAAACAAGCAATAGTAGCTGAACTTTGACCAAGAATCATGAATACGGGTTCCATGCGAATAGACCCAAATGCTATGTGTGATGCGCTGAGGCATACAGGAACAAGCAGGTTATTACACTCTTCTTTTTTGGGTACAAGTGAGCGATAACTTATTGGGAAAGGTGCTTTCACACTAGCTTCAACATTTCCTTCATTGGCAACATATCCCTTTTGGTTTACATACCGTTTTATATGATGGGAATCCATGCCGTAAGCAGCCATTCCAATGGGGTCGTCAACTACGTCAGTTCCTTCGCAGTTTTTCTGAGTCATGACATAATCACTTATCATGCGACGTGCTTCCCTTATGTACAGTTGTTGTTGCCATCCATCTTCTCGTTCGTATTCATCTTTACATGTTCCCCATTTCGAAACTTTTTCTCTCACTTTTTCAGGAATTCTAGGATGATAGGCTAGTGTCCACATTAACCCTTGCTGGTAGTGACGGTGTCTATTTACCATTTTTTCTCGTTCTTTGTAGGAAGCCTCAGGGTAGTCCCAGTTTTGGCCTATAAAATCAGTTGAAAACCCTTTTTGGTTATTGGTATCTGTTTTTCGATTGGGCATGGATGAGTTAATCCATGGGACAAGAGGGTCACCATAAGAGTACATCTCCTCGATTGGGCCAAGAGCCGCTTCATAATTACGAAAAAGCAGCTCATACTCCAACTCATTATAATTATCTGGTTTCGTGAATGATATTTTATTCTCGGGATGGTCGGTAAGGGTCATTCTGAAACAGTAAGCCTGAATTCCTTTGTCTCCACTCCCCTCCGCACCGAGACTATCTTCAGAAATAAATGGTAAAAGTCCACTTGCAGGATCACCTTTCACAAGGTAGGGATCTACGCGATCGATGAAATCATGATGTACACTATTATAAGAAATCCCGCCAAGTAGCGTTTTCCCATAATCCTGAGCTTGAACCCCGTTTAATGATTCTCCGTATTGTGCATTAGATTCTCGTCCAACCGTATATGAAATTCCAGCGGCTGCCATGAGGTCACCTTCATAAGTAGCATCCATGAACATTTTTCCAAAATACGTATCACCGGATTCCATAGAAATGGAGATTATAGAATTATCAACTTTCGCTACTCCTGATTCTCTGTTAAGTTGCTGGTTGTAGACAATCCTGATATTCATATTTTTGGTCATCCCAAGAAATACTTCCAAAGCGGCAGACGGTTCGAATGTCCACATCGCATCTTCACTAGCAGCAGAACGCGTTTGTCCTCCATCCTGATATTCCGATCTGGTTTGCCAGATCCAGTTGGTTGGATCCTCATAATGCTTTTTGATGTTTCGATAGAACTCCCGCGCAATTCCTCCAATAACTTGTTTGTTACCAATATCCGTTTGGCCTAGACCCCCTGTTGTGAGGCCACCCAGACGGTTTGTTGGTTCGATCAAAACCACGGATTTTCCTAGCCTGGCAGATTGAATAGCAGCTGAGATACCTGCAGACGTACCGCCATAAATGATCACATCGGCAGCATTCTGATTGTTATCCGTTGTACAATAATTCAACAAGGTAATTGTAAAAATCACCATCAAAACCCGTGTAAGATTCATAAGGATTCTATGTATTTTGATTGTTTGCTATAATGGTTATGTCAGTAAAGTTAGGCTTTGAGGGTGATTTATAGATTATCAAAACTTCATTCTGCTAGAGGAACAATCCCTTCGGAAAGCCTTACTCTTCTAGTGTTTTATTAGCCATTGTTACCCTTTATACCTTTGGGGTCTCAATTTTTTTGACCTCCAACCATCTACTTTTCTCCATTCAGTAAATTTCATTGGCTCTTTGAGTCTTGTTGATCCGTTTGTAATTGGCACGATTAATTTAATCATTATTCTATCTAAATAAGAATATACATTGTCATCTGGTTTGCCGACAACGACATCTATAACATCAGTTTTCCATTGGTTATTTATTCAGCATTTTTTCGATTTCGTACTAAATTATTGGTTGGTATTTATTCTAATATTTAAGCTGCTATCACTAGTATACGGTGTTACCTTTCATACTTTATTCATTTTCCTCCAAAGCTTGGAATTCCTTGCCTAGAATACTGTAAGCTCTTTTATGAGAATACCAGTTCCCATAAGCTCCAGAAGTCATGGCAACCACCATATTTCTTTCAGGAATGATAACTAGATGATTTCTGCCATTTCCTGAAGCCCATAGATACGCTACTTCTTTTGATCCGAACTTTCGTTTAGATTTATACCAGAACATTCCATACCCATCTGCTAGTGGATTATAATTACGGATTGCATTTGAATTTTAGTTGATCAAACGATATGCATAATCAGGATTTATTATCTGCTTTTTGCCCCATTTACCTTTAGCTAAAACTAAATAACCAAGTTTGGCAAAATCAAGCGCATAAATATAGGTTTCCTGCTCCTCCCGTTTGGTTTGCAGCATTAGTATACCAATAAAATGCTTTGATTTCCAGCGGGTCAAATACGTATTTCTTAGCAAAATCTTTAATACTCATTCCGGTCTTTTCTTCAATAATTACTCCAATCAGAACAGCATTAATATCTGCATACACCCATTTCGTTTCTGGCTTTCTTACTAATGGTATACTTAACAAATAAGTAACCCATTCATCTTTAGCTATCCAATATCCTGCATTTCCAGGTGTGTTATAATTATCTGAATCTGCATCTAATCCTGAAACCATATTTAACAAATGAATCAGGTTGATTTTTTTATAGTCATTATTGATTGATGGATGGATATTTTCTTTGGGGAAAAAAGAATAAACATCTTGATTTAAGTCCTCAATGTAACCTTCCTGAATTGTAACGCCCAAGAGCAAAGATGTTATGCTTTTACCGGCAGATTGTATATCGTGAATATGATTCCTCCAAAAGAGTTATAGTAATATGATATAGCTAATTTATTGTCTTTAATAACTATTAGTGCTCGATAATCTCTGTGTTTGAAATTGTCTATCAAATCATCGAGTATATTTAAGGAATCTTGACTAGAGCCTACTTCTTAGGGGTCGACAGAAGGAAGGTTTGTAATTGGCTTTCTTTGGGCAAATAGGGAGGTAGACATTAGTATTAGGGTAAAAGAACTTCTAGTCGCATATGGAATAATGTTAATTCAAAATTTTAATAGTGTTAAAATACTTTTATGGTTTTACTTAGTAGTGCCCGGTTAAGAAATTAATAAATCGTCGTAAATAAACGAGTTACAAAGGTAAATCGTTGTCACGCATTTGAAATCAATATTTTGTACTGGCCTTGGATGCCACAAGGCTAAAATTATGGGCAAAGGTAAATACGTACTGTCTCAAATACTTGAATCAGCGTCTCGCAAAGAATTTTCCTGATGTGTCGATAAATACCAAGGGAATTACCGAATGCGTAGTTTTTCTTGTAGAGATCAATTCATTGGTTTGGCTTTTGGTCAATTGACGCACCGAGAAAGTTTACGAGATATCGTTGCTTGCTTGAATGCGCACAAATTCAAACATTATCAATTGCGCTTGAGAGGTGATGTGGCATGTTCCACCTTTGCTGAGGCAAATGAAAAACGAGATTGGCGCATTTATGCAGATTTAGCTCAAATTTGATTCGCAAATTTTGTAGGACAACACAACTGGATAAAGCAAGTGAAATAGAGCTAGACAATGTGATTTGTGCTTTAGACGCCACAGTTATTGATTTATGTCTCAATGAATTTTGGTGGGCTAAATTTAGAAAGCATAAAGCAGCGATCAAACTCCATATATTATTGGATATTCGTTGTGAAACCCCTTGTTTCATACACATTACAGACGGTGCTACACACGACGTGAAGGTACCGGATATTCTAGAATTTGAGTTGGATGCCATTTACATAATGGATAGAGGTTATGTGGATTGGAAGCGATTGTATCGCATCCACAAGGCTCAATCTTATTTTGTGATCCGAGCTAAGGTTAATCTACGCTTTGTCCGTCATTATTCTAAGTCCAAGGATAAAACAACGGGCTTGATATATGATCAAGTTATTAGCCTAAAAACGATAAAGCTACCAGGAATTATCCAGAAAAAATGAGATGGATAAAATTCTTTGATGCTGAACACAAAAATGCTTAGGTGTACTTGACTAACCAAATGGAGGTTGATGCTTTGCAAGTCGTAAAGCTGTACATCAACCGCTGGAAAGTCGAGACATTTTTCAAATGGATCAAGCAATACCTCAAAATAAAAGTATTTTGGGGAGAGAGTGCCAACGCTCTCAAAACCCAAATCTGGGTGGCCATTTGCACCTTTGTACTGGTGGCTATGATCAAGGAGTAAGGTAAAATCCCACACTTTATGAATAATACATTACAAATTTTAAGTGTCTGTACTTTTAATAAAGTATCTGTAAATCAGTTTTTTATATTAAATAATGAAAACATCGTAAATTATGAAGCTTATAACTAATTGACTGTATATGGCTTATATCCGATCACTCTTTATATTTATTAATATCTTGAATTGTTTTTATACAAGCCGATTAATTTAAATTATGTTTTAATTCATATCTACAGCTTATTAGCTACTGCTTTCTCATCTTGACCATTGTATATTTTCTCAGCACTTTATTACCTGTCTTACTCTCTATTTCATCTGATTTATTCCTTGAGCCAATTATTCTTAGGTTAGCTTTCTGTGCGAGCCTAAGTATATCATCATTATCGAAGAGGTTAAATTTCTCGCCAACAAAAGGTAAATGCTTCATGAAAGATTTATCGGCATAGGTCAAGACAATAACACCATCATCTTTTAAAACTCTTTCAATTTCCTTTATAAACCCTTCTGGATTTGACCAAAAATAGATTGTATTTACAGTAAATATTCGCTTGAAATAGTTGTCAGGATACGGTATGATTTGACCGTCATACAGTTTGAACCTGGCTTGTCCTTTTGTATTCATTTTTTGAGCCTCTTCCCACATTGTCTTGGAAACTTCCAGGCCAAAGTACTTTATGCCGCTTGACACACCCAAGATCAATTCTAAATGTCCGCAATTACCATGACCAATTTCTAAAACAAAATCGTTGCTTTCTAAATCAAGGAATTGGATTGAGTTTTTTGTCATTCCAATATTCGATTCATTCATCTTATGACCAATCTCGATTCCGTTCTTTCCTTTAGGGCAACTTAGTTGAGTTTCTATTTCTCTAATTTGTTGTTCAGTAAGTTTATTCTCCATAATTTTATTTAGTGTTGTAGTCAAGAGCCACGTGTAATCTTCAGTTACGGGTCTTTGATTTAGTATTTTAGGTGCAGTAGAGGTGTGTTGTGAGAAAATCTTTCCACTTAGCTAGCTGCCGTCGTGATTACGGCTATGTATTATTTATTTCAAATGGTAATAACCGTTTATAAAAGTTAACATTACTATAGGCTGCTGTCCATGTATTATGATCTTTAATTTCATCTGCTAATAAAATTAGGCTATTTCTGTTATCAATTTTATCTATTGTATTAAATACTTTAAATTTTTTACTAGTAAGTTCTTCTATTTTATTGATGGATTTCACAGTGCTTTGATAGGCTACATTCTGACCTTTATTATTATGAGCTATTAAAATAGGAAGTTCGGTTAGCGTATTATAGCTGGTGGTTCCATGAGAATCGCCAGTAATAGGAGCGATGTCAGCAAATGTATCAGGAATCCTGCTAGCAAGTTCCCATGTTCCATGTCCACT
>JABSSK010000201.1 GCA_013214265.1 Saprospiraceae bacterium
TCGTTTACTTCTTTTCTGTCGAGCGCACCGGCAGTTTGTGGGATTGCGGCGAGTTTATTCTAGGTGCCTAAAAGTTACAAGTGGTACACCCACCTGGAGCTCCCTTTTTCTTGCTTATTGGTAGGATATTTACCTGGATCGCTGAGTTATTCTCCAATAATCCTGAAGATATTGCTTTCTCTGTTAACCTTATGTCTGGAATAGCTACTGCTTTTGCAGCGGCGTTCGTCGCATGGATCACTATTGATTTAGGCAAAATGGTATTGGTCGGTCGGGAAAAAGCACCTGATCAAGCGCAAAATTACGCTTTAGCAGGTGCTGGCCTGGTAGCTGGATTAACTACAGCTTTCGCAACTTCCATTTGGTTTTCAGCTGTTGAAGGTGAAGTTTATGCTTTGTCGACTTTCTTTACTACGCTTACTGTTTGGTCGACAGTGAAGTGGTATTTGTTACCAGATGAGCCTAAGAATGATCGTTGGCTGGTATTTACGGTTTACATGGCTGGTTTATCCATTGGGGTTCACCTGTTATCTATATTGACTTTTCCGGCTTTGGCTATCTTCTTTTACTTGAAAAAGTACAAAGAACACAGCTTTTTAGGTATGGGGATTGCAGCAGCTATAGGTGTAGCTGTTATTGGAGTCATACAAACCTTTCTCATTGTAGGTATTCCAAAACTATGGTCTGCTTTGGAGTTATTTACCGTAAATACGTTGGGTATGGGTTTCCATTCTGGGCTGATACCATTAACTCTACTCTTGGGCGCTATTTTCTTCTTTGGTTTGCGTTATGCCCACCAAAAGCAAAACGGTCTCATTCAAACTATTCTCGTAGCAGCAGCGTTACTGGTCATTTCTTATACCTCTTATGGTGTGGTGGTTATTCGGGCTAATGTATCCACACCAGTTAATATGAATAACCCGAATAATGCCATGCGCCTAATTCCTTACCTTAATCGGGAACAATATGGGGAAAGGGCATTACTCAGAGGACCTCAATTTGATGTGGATCGGCCTGTTAGCTATGATTTTGAGGACAGATATGATCAAGTTGGTGATCGGTACGAGGTGGTTACTCAGAAGTTTACGCCGGTTTATGCCGATAATGACAAAGTATTATTCCCTCGCATGGGTGATCCTTCTCAGGGTCGACCACGATTATATCGAATGTGGATGGGACTTGATCCTAATAAACCCTTACCGGGAGGAAGGCCAAATGTTGGGGATAACATAAAATTCTTTTGGCAGTACCAATTCAATTGGATGTACTGGCGCTACTTTTTCTGGAATTTTTCTGGAAGACAAAATGGTGATCAAGGTTATTACCCTTGGGATAAATCATCAGGTCACTGGATATCGGGTATTCCTTTCATTGATAAAATGAAATTGGGTAATCAGTCAGATTTACCCCAAACATGGAAAGAACTGGAGAGTCGTAACACCTATTACATGTTACCGTTCCTAATTGGATTATTAGGGGTTTTCTTCCATGCCAGAAAGAGAAAAGAGGACTTTCTTGCTCTTCTGTCATTATTTATCATAACCGGAATTGGTATTATAATTTATTCCAATCAGCCGCCTAATGAACCTAGGGAGCGCGACTATGTGCTGGCCGGTTCGGTTTTCACGTATTCTATTTGGGTAGGTATGGGTGTTCTTTCTTTGTTCGCTCTGTTTCGGGAAAAAGCGAAACTTAGTCCGATGGTTGCAGCTATTCTTGCTGGTGGACTTGCTTTGTCTGCACCTTTAATGATGGGTACCCAAAACTTTGATGATCATTCTAGAAAACTACATACAGGTGCGAGAGATTATGCAGTTAATTTTCTGGAAAGTTGTGCACCTAATGCTGTTGTATTTACATATGGTGACAATGATACTTACCCACTTTGGTACGCACAAGAGGTAGAAGAAATTCGTACTGATGTTCGCGTAGTTAATCTGAGTTTAATAGCGGTTGATTGGTATATTGATTTACTGCGCAGGCGTATCAATGAATCACCGGCCCTAAATATGACGATCTCATCCGAAGGGTATCAAGGTCGGAAACGGAATCAGGTTTTCTGGCCAGGGCAAGCTAGAATGCAGCAAGCTACCTTGCAACAGTTCATGAAATTCCTCAGTGAAACACATGAAATACCTTTACAAGGTGGCCAAAAGTCTGAGACTTACATGCCTACTCAGAATGTGTACATACCAGTTAATGCTAGCAATGTTATTCAGAAAGGTGTAGTTCCTGTTTCTGATACAGCAAATATTGTGAGTCAAATACCGATCGATCTGAGTGGAAAACAGTATCTCACCAAAGATGAAATTGCGATCTTAGACATTATTAATTCTAACATCTGGGATCGGCCAATTTACTTTGCAGTTACTATTAGACCAGAAAAAATGCTGGGACTTCAGAATTATACCCAGCTTGAGGGCATGGCTCTCCGAATTGTGCCGGTTCGTTCGAATTCGGATGCAAATCTGGGTGTTATTGGTAGTGGTCGCGTAGCTACGGATTTAGTGTACCAGAATATTATGGAAAAGTTCCGCTGGGGTAATTTTGATAAATATGATCTACATGTAGATGAGAGCTATGGACCTAGTGTTCAGAGCTTGTATTTATTGATGCGCCGGACTGCTGATGAGTATCTTCGTCTTGGAAATGAACAACGAGCTATTGATCTGGTAGATAAGTATTTTGAGGTATTTCCTGATATGAACTTTGAGTATAACTTTGATTCATATTACATGTTGAGTCTATATCTTCAGGCTGGAGCTTATGAAAAGGCGAAACCACACATGCGGGTCTTGGCTGATCGAACGGTAGATCGGTTGGAATACTTTAGTTCACTTTCGCCTGATATATTGAATTCTAGTTATTCCTCCGATCAACAAAGAGACTTGTACGTGGCACGAGGTCTGGTCACTTTGGCAGGACAAGCTGGTGACACGGAATTGCAGGAGCGTTTTCAGGCACTTTTTTCTGGGTTTATACCTGAACAAAATATTCCACAGTCAGGACAGCAGAACTTGTTGAGAGATTAAATGAACAGTAATCTTTTCTAATGAATAAAAACAGGCTACATGGTATCATGTGGCCTGTTTTACTTAAAAAATATTGGTATGCAAATTCAAAATATAGCTATTGGTTGCGATCATGCAGGTTTTCCATACAAAGAGTCTATTTTAAGATTACTAACAAAGAGAGGTATTCAAATCACTGATTATGGAACAGACTCTTTAGCTTCGGTTGATTATCCTGACTTTGTGCACCCTGTTTCAGATGATGTAGAAAAAGGAAAAGTAGATCTGGGCATTATTATGTGTGGTTCAGGAAATGGTGTAGCGATGACTGCTAATAAGCACCAAGGGGTACGGGCAGCTTTATGCTGGACCCCTGAATTAGCTATTCTTGGCCGATCTCATAATAATGCAAATGTACTGGCTATTCCAGTCCGTTTCGTACCTGAGGAAGTTGCACTGTCTATGGTAGAAGCTTTCTTAGATACTAGCTTTGAGGGAGGACGTCATGAAAGGCGAGTTAATAAGATAGGTTGTTTATAAAAAAGGGCAACAACCCGCTAAGGTTGTTGCCTTTATATTTTAAAAAGGTGAGCCTTCCGGACCAAGCGTCCCCCCGAAGTTGGCCTTTCTAGCCCACCAGTGTTTGCCTTGAATAAGAGGTTTTTTCCTCTTTTTTGTCGGCGTATATATTCCCGACTGCTCACATCTCATTTTACGGGAGACCTCTGGAAAGGTTACTAAGGCTTCTAAAAAAATTCACCACTGAGTATGTCATATTGACAGCTTATTCAGGATGGCATATTGTTTGACTAGTTTTTAGCCGAAAGGCAAAAAAGAATCATTATGCAGAAAGGTAATATTTCAGTACAGACGGAAAATATATTTCCGATTATCAAACAGTTCCTTTATTCCGATCAGGAAATATTTTTGAGGGAATTGGTTTCCAATGCAGTTGATGCAACTACAAAACTTAAAGCTCTGGCTCGCAAAGGTGAGTTTACCGGAGAAGTAGGAGACACTACAATAGACATTTTACTAGATGAAAAAGCTGGTACGCTTACTATTCGGGACCGTGGTATTGGGATGACAGAAGAAGAGGTACAAAAGTATTTGAACCAAGTGGCTTTTTCCAGTGCGGCTGAATTTTTGGAGAAGTATAAGGATGACTCTGGTATTATTGGACATTTTGGTCTAGGGTTTTATTCTGCCTTGATGGTGGCTGCTAAAGTCGAAGCTATTTCGAAATCCTTCCAGGATGAAAGTAAAGCAGTCGTGTGGACTTGTGAAGGTAACCCCGAGTACACCATTGATTCTGCTGAAAAGGAAGATCGCGGAACGGATATTGTTCTTCACATTGGAGAAGAACATAAAGAATATTTAGAAAAGAATCGTATTGAAGAGTTACTTCTAAAGTATTGTAAATTCTTACCGGTTACTATTCGATTTGGCACCAAGGAAGAAACAATAACAGAAGGGGAAGGAGAAGAGGCAGAGCAAAAATCCATAACCGTTGATAATATTATCAACAATCCAGAACCTATCTGGAAAAAGAAGCCTACAGAGTTAACCGACGAGGATTATAAGCGTTTTTACAGCGAGTTGTATCCTTATTCCATGCAGCGTCCTATGTTCTGGATTCATCTGAATATAGACTTTCCATTTAACTTGACGGGTGTTTTATATTTCCCACAGGTAAGCAATGGGATGGAACTGCAGAAAAATAAAATCCAGCTATACTCAAATCAAGTGTATGTTACGGATAATGTCTCTGATATCGTTCCTGAATTCCTTACGCTGTTACATGGTGTAATTGACTCTCCGGATATTCCACTGAATGTTTCTCGTTCGTACCTGCAAGCTGATGGGAATGTAAAAAAGATTACTGGATACATAACTAAGAAAGTTGCAGAGAAACTCAATGACCTTTTCAAAGAGGATCGGGGAGCATTTGAAGAGAAGTGGAATGATCTGAGTGTATTTGTTAAATATGGGATGATCACAGAAGATAAGTTCTATGATCGTGCACAGAAATTTGTACTCTTGAAGAATGTGGATAATTCCTTTTCCACATTACAAGAGTATAAAGAGACTATCAAGGCTAACCAAACGGACAAGCACGACCGGGTTATTCACATTTATACGAATAACACGGAGGGGCATCATGCTCAGGTTGAGTCTGCAAAAGCCAAAGGGTATGATGTCCTGGTTATGGATCATGCTATTGATAATCACTTTATGCAGCAACTCGAACAAAAGGAGGAAAAAATTACTTTTGTTCGGGTGGATTCTGATACAACGGATAAGTTGGTCCAGAAAGATGAGGAGGCAGAATCTGTACTAAATGAAGATCAGGAACAGTCGATAAAAGCAATATTTGAAAAAACGTTGGGGGATAAAAATTCCGCATCTATTGAATTACGACCTCTTTCTCCTAATGATCAGCCAGTTTCGATTATAAAACCTGAATTTATGCGCCGCATGCAGGAAATGCAGGCTATTCAGGGAATGGATATGGGTGGTATGCCAGAAATGTATAACGTTGTTGTTAATTCGAATCATGAATTGATTGCACAAACACTACTCAATGCAGAAGAGGAGGAGAAGCAAAATGAAATAGCGGATTATTTGTATAATCTTGCGTTATTAAATCAAGGGATGCTAAAAGGGGCAAAACTTAGTAGCTTTGTCAGTCAGAGTCTATCCTTTTTAAAAGGATAATAAAAAAAGCCGGGCAACGATTCTAGGTTGCCCGGCTTTTATTTTTAAAGCACTTTAGCTGTGCTCATAATGTGCTCGAGGTACATCATATAGTTTCTTTTATCTTCACCTGGCGCATGGATGAAACCATCAATTAACACGACTTCATTATCCACTGGGTCGAGCACTAGATAAGATATAAAAGACCCTCCCATATAATCGTTTTCAATTTCCCAAATCCCTCTTGCTTCTAGAGCATATTTTCCATCTAGGGCAGTGGGGTCAACAAACATAGGGAGGTCCACATCATTAATCTTCATGTAAGAATCTTCAACATTTGATTGTATGTACTGGCGTCCTAAAGAATCACGTAGGGTTTTGAAGTATTCCCGAGTGAGTTGTTTTTTGTTGGTATATGGCTCTTTGTATAGTAATAGGTTGCTACTGATGTTCGAGGTTTCCTTCCTGAGCCACATGAGATTAGGTTCGTTAATTGCAGCATAATACTCTCCAGGAATGCGCATGTCTAAATCTAGGTGATCCCGAATAGATTGCTCCAGTTTTTGATCCCGGCTATCTAGGTAAACCGTAGCTTCTAATTTGCGATAATCGTGCTTGTAAATACGTTTGATGACCGCAGGGTAATTTCTTCGTAGACGATCTAATAAATCATCTTGGTTTTTTCCAAACATATATATCACCAACTGGCCACGAGCCCATTTGTCTTTGACCGCCATTACACTTACTTTATCATTTTGCATGGCCTGATGTATGCGTTCAGCTGGTACGTGTTCTTGTAAAAGACGGGTAGTCAAAGAACTAGGATCAGCTAGATTGGCAACTACCATATAGGTGCGTAACTCTTTTCGTAATTTATCTTCATTAAGCTCCTTTACAGTAAAATGCTTAAGATCGAGAATAGGCTCGGGTTGAGGTAAAATAGGATAAGCTGATGCATAGTAAAAATCAATGGAATCACCAATGTTACCATCCCACATATCTTGGTCAGAGATGATGGTTAGCTCATTCATTTTACCGAAAGCATTAGGTACAGACTTCATACTTCTTACTACTTCCTGGGCTGCTTCACCTGCACAGGAGAACATTACTAACGCTAGTAAAAAACTGTTTAGGATTGACTTGTAATTCATATTTGATATTAATCCTTTATTGTAAAGATAACGCTTGCTATAAAAGGTGAATATACTTTAAACAATCGTTTGTCTGAATAGATGCTGTCTCTATCCGTTTTGGTGGTACCTTTGGGTCATCAAAGCATGAACAAGGCCGAAAGGATTTCCTTTCGGCCTTGTTCATGCTTTGATGTAATACACTTGCTTACTGCTATTGTTGTGTTTAGCATAGATTAGATCAAACACTAAAATAACCCCTTAATTACATCTTCTTCTGTAATGCCTTCTGCTTCTGCTTTATAGTTCCTCACGATTCTATGCCGCAGTACATAAGATGCAATAGCTTGGACATCTTCTATATCGGGTGAATATTTTCCTTGAATAGCAGCGTGACATTTTGCACCGAGCACCAGATATTGAGAAGCGCGCGGTCCTGCTCCCCAACTAATATATTCGTTAACCTGTTCCGTGGCTTTCTCGGTATTAGGCCTAGTTTTAGTAGCTAGCGAAACAGCGTATTCTAATACATTATCTGCAATAGGAATTTTGCGAATCAGTTGTTGAAAAGCTAGGATTTCTTCTCCAGTTACAACATGCTTTAGGTTGTAATTTTGGATAGATGTTGTTCCTTTGACGATATCGATCTCCTCCTGATAGCTTGGATAGTCCAATTGGATGTTGAACATGAACCGGTCAAGTTGCGCTTCTGGCAACGGATAAGTTCCTTCCTGTTCAATTGGGTTTTGGGTAGCCAACACAAAAAAGGGTTTTGGAAGCATATGGCGTGTTCCAGCAACAGTAACACTTTTTTCCTGCATAGCTTCTAGCAATGCTGCCTGTGTTTTAGGAGGTGTTCGGTTGATTTCGTCCGCCAATACGATATTCGAGAATAAAGGTCCGGGGTTGAACTTGAATTGCCGATCCTCTCCTAAGATTTCACTACCCATAATGTCAGAGGGCATTAAGTCAGGAGTGAACTGAATACGTTTAAAATCTAAATCCATAACT
The DNA here is from genome assembly GCA_013214265.1 of Saprospiraceae bacterium. Lineage (GTDB taxonomy): Bacteria > Bacteroidota > Bacteroidia > Chitinophagales > Saprospiraceae > DT-110. The sequence continues at coordinate 7,850 of JABSSK010000201.1, forward strand.
TCTGCAATGGTACTTACTAAAAGTGTTTTAGCTAGTCCGGGTACACCTACAAGCAAGCTGTGACCATTACTGAATAAGGAAATAATGACAGACTTTACGACTTCATCCTGTCCGACTATAGCCTTGCCAATTTCATTTTTTAAAATAGTATAGGAGTGCGATAACGCATCTACTGCTTCTACATCAGATTTGAACTCCGTTTGGGCCATTCGGGATTAGTTTTTGTTTTTGTGTAATTAAAGGTAAGGAACGCTCCCTACTAATCTGCTTTTTTCTCATTGAAATAAGACCAACTGTTCTTTTGAACTGGTCAAAATGGAAACAATGAACTCAAGATCAGTAAAACGCCGAAAAAAGGGGGTTTGTTTCAAGAATTTTTAATCCTATTCTAAAGCACACGACCATACCATATCTGCTATTGCGTATGATTTTGGTTTGTAACTGTAGTGCCACCACTCTGTTCGGGTAGGGCGAAACTGATATTTTTCCATTATGTTTTTTAGGAATTTGCGATTTGCAATTACTTCATCAGGCAAATCCTTGTAATCATGATATGCTTTTGGGCCAAAAAAATCGAAAGCTGTACCCATGTCCAACAGTTTTCCATCAGCGGTTGCG
>JABSSK010000202.1 GCA_013214265.1 Saprospiraceae bacterium
GGAAAGATCTTACTATTTTAAACTTCGGCAAATAACTGCTCTTTTACAGTGGCGTTTACATGTCCCAATGAAAACGAAGATGCCAGATGTCGCTATTGTGATGCGCATCTACTCGGGAACGACACAAAGTTATCAGGACACCCACCCTAACAAATCGAAATATATTATTTCTCATTCCACTTTTTAAAGTGGTTCCTGATTAAATAAGTATTTTTTGACTAAAAAAATATCCGGGGTTGGTTACAGCCATAGCCATTAATCACAAAATTTATCACCTCAGTATATTTTACAAACAAAGTGATTTATTCACATTTCACTTGAATTATTGTAAACAATAAATTTTACGTTTTAGGTGAATTGATTTTACATTTTTAGCGCGCAGCTACAATAGGAAGATATTGAATTTACTGAATAAAAATCACAGTAATAAAGATGGTACCCGGAGCCGGACTTGAACCGGCACGCTTATTCGGCGAGGGATTTTAAATTCTTCGTATTAATTACAACCTAAGAACTTTACTCATTGATTTTATTGCAAATAAATAATTACCACAGGAAAAAACAACAGAATCTATAGTAAAAACAGCCTAAATCAGTGTCAAAAATCGGTATAAAGTACATATTTCAGTACTTACTTTACATACCAACAGGGCTTCCCCCATATCTTTTGAATAGAATTTATCTCGTTAGTATTTTATTTGCAAAAACTCTATCTTTTGCATCTGTATACTTGGTGTAACCAAATTCAGCAAATATTTTAAAATAAAAAACTTCTTCCTTTGACTTAAGGTTCCAACTTTTGTTATTTTTGATTATTATTTCAGTCTCAGCTTTACTAATTAGTCCGTTGATTAGCTCACAGAACATTCCTTTTACAGGATGATTACCTCCAATACCAGCCCCCTCGCTGAATACCATTTTAGGTCGATTTACAATTGAGTCTGGTAATTTATCTTTAACGGCTCTTCTTAGTGGTATTTTTGTTTCAACAATTCCATTTTCTATGTCCAAGTTCAAAAAATCCTCCCCTTTACCACTTGAAAGAGCATATTCTATAATTTCCTTAGCTAAATATGGAACTCTCGTCTCGATATTTGCTGCCATATTAACCCTATCAACTCTTTGAAGTTGCGTTCTATGTAGGTCTTTCAGGAAATTATTTCTTGTTTCTGCGAAAGACTCGTAGTCGTTACAAAACTCGGGATATCCTCCAAATAACTCATCTGCGCCCTCACCACAAATGGTAACTTTTATACCATGTGCTTGAGCTGCATTCGAAAGAATCCAATTCACAGCAGATTGCCTAATTACATTTGGTTCAAAACTCTCAGCATAATATATAATTGATTTGATAGTGGAAAGTAGCTGATTTTCATCTGGACATGGTACTATAACGGCTTCTTCATGAAATGATTTTGTCAATTCTAAAGCGAATTTTCGGTCATCACTTTTCGAGTTTCCCATAACAAATGGAATCACATTTCTTCCATGTTTCTTTAAAACGTAATAGATAATGGAACTATCTATACCACCACTTAAATAAACGCCATATTTGTGACCATCATTTGTTTGTTTTAATATTGATTTCTCTATCAACTCATAAGTAAGCTGATGGTTTTTATCATAAGTATTAACATTTATATTTTGTTTAATTTCTTCAGGAAGTATTTCAACAAAAGATTTTGTTGCACAATCTATTTCAATTAATGAACCAGGTCGTACATGGCGTATTGATTCTATATTTTCTAGCCCAGAAATAGCTTTAACCTCTGATGCTAAAATCGTTAACTCTGAGTCCTTAGAAAAAGCATAATAAAGGGGTTTTATCCCTATAGGGTCTCTGAATGCGTATGCCTTATTAAGATGTTTATCACAAAATATACCTGCGAACATGCCGTCGGTATTGAAAATACTCTTTATTCCTAACTCAATAATTTGATTTAGGAGTAGCTCTGTATCAGAAAGCTGTTCGTTATTATGATAGTCATAAACTTCCCCATTAAGGATTAAAAAATATCTATTATCCATACTTACAACTGGCTGTTGTTTGATATCAGAAGTAAATGGTAACCGATTACATCCTAAGTAAACATTACCTAAATCGATAGCTTCATTTTGAAACCTAGAATCGCCTCTATGATGTAGCTTCTGTAAAGCCAAGTTACCTATTTCAATAGCATTATTACAATGTTCACCTGAAAAAACGGCTACAATTCCACACAAAATATTTTTTCCTCGTTATTTGGTATTAAACCAAGGCTTTTTAGTTTTTTTATTTCTACCTGTATATCCATATAAAATAGGTATATTTGGTAAAATAAGATTCATTTGTGAAATACTGGGATGATAAAAAAATGAATTAGAAAATTTATTAGATATAACTGCTGATTCGAATAAATTAGTTTCAATATACTTTGAGGTATAAATTGGAGATTTTTCATCTCCATGTATTATAGTCGCATCAGATAAAAGTATATTATAAAGGCTGGTTAAATGGGCTGGTATATTTTCTAAATTAATTTGCCGTGTATTATCATTATCGATTATGTCAGACATATTTATGAACTGAGTATATTCATTCTCATATATATTTATAACATTCATTCTATACATTTGAATTTTATCAACTTGCACATCGTTGAGTAAGGCATGAGTATCTGTAAATATAAATTTTATACTACAATCAACGCTTAATTTTCTATTGATAGTTTCGCGAAGTTCTTCTACCACATCAAAAAACTCATTTTCAGATTCCGTTGGAGTTGATTTTGAATAACAGCCCCAATAACAAATTATTTCTATCTCCTTAGATAGAATATATTGGTTATACATTTTTTTGAACACAGAAGATTTATAAGATATTGGATCTCTAATAATATTTCTTGAATATAATTCATCAAACAGATTTTTGATTTTATCAAAGCTACTCATTCAAATTCGATCATTATGTAAATAAAAATATGTTCTTTCTATGATGATAAGTTTTCCTTTTTAACGATGTTTTCGCCATTCCATAGTTTTTAACTCAATAAATGAAATAACTCCCATGCAAATACCTGAAATAATCATAAAAGTGAAAATTCCTATCATTAAGCGAGGAGAATCATAAAGACTCATGGCCGATAAAATATATTTCCCTATTCCCACTTGGCTACTTATCCATTCTGCTACAAACACACCAATCATAGAAAGAGCTACTGCACCTTTTAATGTAGGTATAGAATAAATTAGCCCTCCGGGGATAAGGACTTTTATCCACAACCGCCTTTTGCTGGCCCCTAGATCACGCATGATACTACCATATTCTTCATCCGTGTAACGAATCGCTTGATAAACACCAGAAGCGATTAAGAATATGCAACTTAGAACCACAACTGAAACTCTTGAAGAAAACCCCACACCGAACGCAAGAATTAATAATGGTGCGACAGCAAAAACAGGTATACTTCCTAAAATCATTAAAGCTAAATTTAAATCAACTCCTTTTTGCTTTGAGTAATATGCAAATAGGCCACTCAAATAGCCTAAGCATACAGCTAGTGTATACCCTGTAATTAAAGTTAAGCTTGTAGTTTTAATACTGTCCCAATAATCTAATTTGAATAACTCTACGGACCAAACCTTAACAATCGAAGAGGGACTGCTTGCGAACAATGACCATGATGAAGATACGATACTTGCATATTCCCAAGACAAAATTAAACCTAAGAAAAAAATGAACAGTACATAAGTTGATTTATTCATATAGCATTCCTAATAACCTTTTGACTTCACCAACAAATAGAATATGTTTTCGACGTTGTTTGGGAGACAAAAGGTGTAATTCTTCTGCGATATTAAAATTTTCTGATGTGGTACTTCCGTTCTTTTGCTTTAAACAGACAACCTTTTCACATAATTGAATTAAAATAGCAGGATCATGGGTTGTTAAAATGCTGCAGAAGTTATTATGATTCTCTTTTAGGTGTTCAATAATCTTATGTTGGTTTACTACATCTATACCCGAAAAAGGTTCATCGTATAGTTTTAAATCTGCATCATTAACGAGTGTTCGTGCTAATGCAATTCTTGCTCGTTGTCCACCAGAAAGCTGGGCAGGTTTCTTTCTTCCAAAATTATCCAATCCACATAAAGATAATATAGGTGTTATTCTGGACATTTTACCAGAAAAATTAATAAGCACATTTTGTTCTCCACTTAACCATGGAAGCAATTTTTGATACTGATCATGGTAAACAACATTTTTTAAATGTTCTGAGAGAAATATTTTACCTCTATCCGGAACAAGCTCATTCAAAGCTAACCGTAGCAATGTAGATTTTCCACTACCACTTTCACCAAATAAACCTAGAATTTCACCTTTTTTGGATTTAAAGTTAATGGGTCCTAGCCTATGAGTATCTTCACCAAGCTCCCATTCAAAATAGATATCTTTATATTCAATCACTAACTCAAAGGCCCAAAATTTATGTCGGCAAAATATTTAACATAAGTGTCAATACTACCGCCTTCCACTACATTTAATAGTTCATTTTTCTTTTCTTCATCATTGTGCCAAATATCTTCCAAATGCTTAAGGTGCATTACATAGTCCTCAGGTTTATATCTTGTAATACTCTCTATAAATGGGAAAATACTCCTACCTGTTGAGTCTTGTGATTGATTATTAACTAAACGTTCTAATGCTTTAGATTCCTCAGCATATGATTGACTATTTTTATCCATCATTTTTAAAACAGCAGGCCATATCCCATTTGAAGATATTTTCTCAACGTTCTCCCAATCAGCCCCTTCAATCCTTACAAATGCGCGGCAAATAGCACGTGCGAATCTTTTGCATAATTCAGGACGGTGTTTAAGAACGTATTCACTGACGAGTATGCCTGTGGCCATGACTTTATATCCTGATTTTCTTGAGTTTAATGGATGCCATAAATTATATTTTTGCAATTCATCGATATTCAGCTCCCCGATATGCCAATGTGACAAGTCCTCAACATAAGTAGAATCTGATGTTTTATCATCAACTAAAAGAATACCGAAAGCTTTACTTCCGGGTGGAGGTCTTTTAGATAGCATCCACGCACTGGCAGGGTTCCAAAGTAAAACAATGTCACATTTATTAAGAAAAGTTGATAGATTCTCAGGAGATTTAAATTCATCCGCGTTACCATCTAACTCCTCTATCCTACAATTGACAAGGCCTAATTTATGAAGATCAGATTTTAAACGAAGAGCTGAAGCATAGGTTGTAGATGGCTGGGAATATGAACCAATAACGATCTCTTTATCTTTAAATAAAAGTTCTTGCTCATCATCTAATTTGAATAATTCTTTCTTTGCAAAAACCATCAAATCCAATTTTTTCAACAAAGGTAATAATATTCGAATATTACTATCTGTATTTTCTCTTTGAGTAAATACATCAACAGGATCTGATACACCAAACGCCCACTCATGACTTTCTAATGCTTTGGTTACATTTCCATCGCTTCCTTCACTTGTGAACTCGACATCAAGACCCTCATCCCTAAAATAGCCCATATCTTTTGCTATATATAATGGAGCATAAGCAAGTATTTGGCTAAACAAGGCAACTTTTATTTTTTCAACTTCTTGGGTTGGGCTTGAGATATGATCTTTAATTTCGTTGATCTTTTTTATGTATATTTCAGAGTCATTTCGTGCCTTTTCAAATTGTTGATCCATTTCTTTCACAATATTTTTGAGATATATCTTATCTTTTTTATCAATAATATTGTGCCTAAAAATGTATGTTGCTAATGTTAAGATGATAGTTATAAATGCGTATATAATCAGAACTAGTGATTTTTTTAATAACGCTATTTGTTCAACTGTAAATGCTATTTTCTTTCCATCTGGGAATGTTGAAATTGTACTATCAATAGTTTTATCAACAACGAAATTTGTACCATACTTTAGACCTTCCGAAAGCATGTTTTCAGGAAAAACATAGGTTAGAATGAAAGCTATGAAAACATAAATAGATAACATTGAAGCACTTAGTAATCTATCGGTTATTGTTTTATTTTCCATTGCATTTGTCAATTTTACCTCCTTAGTTACCTATTAAGGCATCATTCCGTTTTATATAAACATTCGTAACAGTAAAAACTTTCAGGTACATCTCCTACTTTTTGACGCACTTCAATTGATTTTTTCCAATTTTCTTTTTTTACCTTGACCGATTTAGGAATAGTTTCATCAGCTAACATCCTTGTAACAGCATTTACTATTATTTTTTTATCTAAATTTGGGAAAAGCTTAATAGCAACTTCAATAGCCCCCTCTGAATTATTGTGTGCGAAATCTACTGCACTTTGCAGTGCAGTAATCATTTTTATTCCTAAGGTGGGATTTTTACTAATAACACTTTCTGTAGAAGTTAAACCTGTGAAAGCAAATTCTCCCCACACTTTAGGGAAACTAGTTACAATATTATAGCCTTTGCTTTCTGCTATAGATGCTCCAGGTTCTAGCAACATCACTAAATCAGCGGCACCTGATTCTAGAAGCGCTAATTCATTCCCAATTGGGATCTGAACAATGGAAGCACCTATTACATCTTTACTCTTAAGTGTATCTTCTAATAAAGTATAAGTAGTTGAGGGGCTAGGAAATGTACCTATACGTAAATGACTAAAATCAGAATTATTAGTTATTTTTTTGTCTGATTTAGACACTCCCCAAAGTGCAACTCGATCAACTATCGAAGCGATAACAAGACCATCAGCACCTCTTTGGCGGCTTACAGCTGTAAATATTGGGTCACCTATTCCAAAATGAGCATCTCCACGTAATACTTTTGCGAATACTTGATCATCATTACCACTAAAATCAATTGTTATATTAATCCCTTCCTTCTCAAAAAATCCCTTTTCCTGAGCGATATAAACGGGTAGATAAATTAGGTATTTTTCAGTCCCCCATTGTGCAACTACTACTTCAGTTACCTTCTTAGTTTGCTTTATATTCTTATCATCACTTTGATCAGAACAACCAGAAAGAAACATAAATATTATTGAAAATAGAATTAAAAAATTAGTTTTCACTGGGAATACTCCATTATTTATAAGACGTTAGTAATATTGACTGAATTAATATCAAAGTTCAAATTAAAAAAAGAGTAAATTCAATAATACTTGTTATCACTTTTTAATACTGGGCTATATATCGTTAAAAAACTCCACGTTTGATTTTTTCAACTTTACTTTGTTAAAATGCGAAAAAATTAAACGGACACCCACTCTTACAGCTAATTTTGTAACATTGATTAATGATTCTTTACGTTGGGTGTCCTAATAAAAATGTGCACCAAAAACTCTCATTTAAATCCTTAAATATAATTTTCTGTTAACAGGCAAAATGTAAAAAGGCAAACAACAAACTACGGCATGTCCCAACCTAATAATTCTATTCTATTAGCTTTTTGCGCCATTTATAATTATTTCGGTAGTAAGCCCATAGTATGATTCTTCTTTCTGTACTTCTTCCCAATACTCCCAAATAATATGGTTTTTTAAGTGATATATCATACCTTTGCACCAAGAAGTCCAAACCTCCTTTACAATCAACCCTTTTTTGTAAAATAGATACTCTTCTGCACAGAGATTGAAATAATCATCGAGTGTGTCCCTATCCTTATTTTTTGGGAAAATTTTGTATAAATCGTCAATACCCTCATCTTTTTTGGAGATTTTGTTTAATTTATTGTTTAAATTGTCATATCTTGAATTGAATTCTACGAACAACTCCTTAAATGTCTTAAGTTCCTCTAGATTCTGTTTTTGAAAAAAATACAATATCGATAGATAAATACCTGTAACTAAAATTCCTAGTTTATCTTCAAAATCGAAGTAAACCCAACAAACAATAAATACAATATAAAGAATTGTGAATAATTCAAAATAATTACTTTTTAGAAAATGTTTTGCTCTTAATTTTAACTTTGTTTCCATTATCACTCCGTATAGAAAACTCACAGTTAATTGCTAGACAAATTATCTGTTCAAACACCGAGCTTTGCCCCATTATAATATTGATAAGAATACACATGATTCTCATAAATTTAATCGTAAGCGTCTTATAAACCACACATTTCAAATCATTTTCCCATCAGTTAATCTTCCTACGGTACTAATAACAGGGGATACCGATGAATTCATCAAACCGAAAAAAATGGTTAAACATTATTGAAAGACACGAAGCAAGTGGATTGAATATCACACAGTTTTGTCGTCAGCAACAAATTAACAGTAAAACATTTTACCGCTACAGAAACCTTTTTAACTTGGAAAAATCAGAAGTTAAACCTCAAGAATTTGTAAAAATAAATCCACCCGAGTTAATAGAGCCTGAGCTAAAGCTTTGTACACCAGCGGCGACTATGATGTTACCGAATAGTGTTTGTCCTATATGGTTAGCCTCATTAATTAAAGGG
>JABSSK010000203.1 GCA_013214265.1 Saprospiraceae bacterium
AAACCTTCCAGCCGCTAGAAGGCGCAGCCGACTATATCGAAAATCTACTCCATGAAATCCAAAACAACCTCTTCCAACGGGCGGTTCGGTTTCGTGAAGAAAAGACAACCCAAGTCGATAACTTTGATGACTTCCAATCCGTTCTGCAACAGGACATCCCCGGATTCATCTCCGCACATTGGGACGGTACACCCGAAACAGAAGCTAAAATCAAAGCGCTCACAAAAGCTACCATTCGTTGTATACCCAATGATGCCGTAGCCGAAAATGGCGCTTGTGTATTCTCCGGAAAACCATCCTCCCAACGTGTTCTTTTTGCCAAAGCGTATTAATAAAACAACACCAGGTATTTGGTGCGAATAGGCACCAAATGCCTGGTGTTATGTACGCACCCACCAACACATAACTTAAACCTTTATTCACATTACGGTTAATTAGCGTTAAAAATCATAGGGCCAATTAAATTTTTGGCGAAAGCCAGAATCAAAGTACCTGTTCGATAAATATCTTTTAATGATTAATTAAACCGTAAAACATGAAACGATTATCATCGGTACTGGTGCTGCTCATAGCAGTAATCTCTATTTCTTGGGCGCAACCTGCTGATCACCAACACAAAAGAGCAAACCATCGGCCCCTGAGCCCAGAAAAACTGGAACATCTTCTGGATTTAAACGATGAACAGCAAACAAAACTCCAAATCCTGCATGAGGAGACTCAAACAGCTATGCGCAACCTCCGCCAACAAGAATTTGCGTCCGAGGATAGCCGAAGAGCCAGAGCACAGGAAATACTGGACAACCACCGTCTACAAATGGAGTCCATACTCAACGATGAACAACTGGCAAAGCTTCAATATGTCCAAAAAGTAAAGCAAGCAAACGATAACCCGAAAGAGCGTAAACCAGAAAACGAAGAACGAAAAGCCGCTATCGAAGCTTATCGGGTTCAGTATATTCAACCTGTAATGCTCGAACAGCGAGCTAAACTCGAGGCTTACATTAGCGAAGCTGATAAAAATACCATTGATGAACTACGCCGCCAGCGACCAACTCCTGATTCCCGCAAACAGAAAGAACATCCAACCGCCGAACAAAAGGTAGCTATGCGCGAGAATCGCGTAATATATAAGGCCTTATTAGAATCTTATGGCGATGACATTCGCAAACTTTTAGAAGAAATAGAACCACAAGCACAAAAATGGCAATCCGATATACAAGCTATTGCCGAACAATATGCACCGGAGAGTAATTCCCCAAAAGCAACCAACAAACCAAAGCAACGATTCCAAAGCGACAGCAAGAAAGAAAGAACGAATCATGCTAAAGCTATGCACTTCCTACTTATGGACCCCAGCGATGAAAGCGCGATCGAACCCACAAGCATGGAATCAACCATTGTGGCTGATAACTTCCCTAATCCCGCCGTCAACCGAACTCGAATTACTTATACTTTACCTCAAGAAGGAATAGTCAGAGTAGAACTTCTTGATGAGATGGGCAATATAAAACAGGTTTTATTCGACGGCCAACAAGCAGCCGGAAATCAGGAACTTGATGTTGACCTCAGTGGAATGGGATCGGGTGTATATTACTATCGCATCATCGATAGCCGGGGAAGTCAGCTGACACAAAAGTTGATAATTTCTAAGAGCTAATCATAGGTGGATCATACCTCGTTCTAAAATCCTTATATCAGAATAAAGCCTAGCTAAAGTCGAGACCAGATGTGTAGGCACGGGTTTGTAGTATAGCGGAATCCAATCCATAACCACACCGATTTAGGGCAAAAAGGCTATTATGTAAGTGCCAGAAAAGCCCTACCAAGACAAAGCCAAGATCTAAACATAATGGATCTTGGCTCTTTTGCATTAGGAAAACATATTTAAAAGGTGGATGGCGTAAGTACTTGCTGCATAGCCTTCCTTAAGCCTTCATAATTCTCGGGGGATTGTGCACTCAATGGTATACGCACATCTTTGCGGCACAGTCCCAGAATTTCTAATCCTGCTTTTACACCTGAAGGGTTACAGTCAGCGTACAGCCATGGGTGGATATCTAAAAGATCAAGATTAATCTTTTGGGCCGTTTGGAGATCACCATTCAGGCCAGCACGAATCATAGAAGAAAATTCTTTAGGGTACAAATTACTGATTACCGATATTACGCCATCCCCTCCGCTGGCCACCATAGGCAGAGCAGTTGGATCATCACCGGAAATTACCAAGAAATGGTCAGGTTTTCCTTTGATGATTTTCATCCCTTGTACCAAATCACCGGAAGCTTCTTTAACACCTATAAAAGTAGAGCTGGCTTCGGCTAGTCGCAGAACAGTGGCCGGTTCAACATTAGAAGAAGTACGGCCGGGAACGTTGTAAATGATTATCGGTAGGGGAGAGACGGCCTCCAATGCCATATAATGCTGGAATATTCCCTCCTGTGGTGGTTTGTTATAAGCAGGGCTACTAGACATTATAGCATCAAAACCATCGAAGTTATATCGCTTTACACCAGCCACCAATTTTTCCGTGTAATTACTCCCGAACAGGCCAGCCACCAGAGGAACGCGGCCCTGAATACGCTCGATAGTAAAATCAAGTACTTGGCGACACTCTTTAGCTGATAATGTAATGGCTTCGCCCGTAGTCCCTAAACTAACTATATAATCTATTCCCCCACTGATTACATGGTCAATAATACGTTCCAGAGCAGGATAATCTACAGCACCTGTTGCATCAAAAGGCGTGACCAACGCAACACCAGTACCTCTAAATTTTTGCTGCTTCATGATTGACGTTCGTCAGTTTAAATAATTGTTCAATCTGTTGAATGAACCCACTAATGCCAGCTTCAAGCTTGACATCAACCATTAAATTATAATGTTCAATTTGACCTGCGGCAGAACCTACCTTCAGATGCGCCTGGACCAGAGCAGCAATAAACTCGGTAGTAGCGGCAGGCTTAAGGTTAAAATGTATAAATACATCATACGACTCTTGAAGAAAAAACGAAATAGCTTTACTCTTTGGTCTTTTTGCCCAATCAACCCCAGTGCGATTAAAATAATCAAACGTAAAATCAGCTGCTTCCTGCTTGGAGTCAAAGAAACCTAACAGTTGCACTTTCTTACCTGTTTCTCTTAGCTTTTGCGTGTAGGCGAGCACCTCATTTCTACGCTCCAGATCGGTCGCATCAAAAAGAATTCCTATTGATTTGGAAGCTGCAAAGCTTACTGCTTCCCGCGTAAATGGTGTAGCCTGACTGAGATGTTTTTTCAGGTAACGCTTACGCAAAAAAGCAGTCATGTTGGTAATTAAACCCATAATTCTTTTGTCGGGTGACGAAAATCAGTACAGAGGAAAAGTCGTACTACAGAAAAATACAATTTATTCTTCAACTGGTTCGTCTTCTGGTACAGTATCGTAAACACCAATATTACTGAACTTGTTGATGCGTTGCTCAATGCGTTCATCCGGATCGAGTTCCATAAGTTCTGCAATGGTCTTTTTAATTTGACGCTTCAGTATCTTAGCCATTTCCTCAGGATGAGAATGTGCTCCGCCAACTGGTTCTTTGATGATGCCATCAATAATTCCAAATTCGTACATGTGGTCCGCTGTAAGCTTTAGCGCTTCAGCTGCTTGCTCCTTATAGTCCCAACTTCGCCATAATATCGATGAGCATGACTCCGGTGAGATCACTGAGTACCAGGTATTCTCAAGCATGAAAACACGATCGCCTAGTCCGATACCGATAGCACCACCCGAAGCACCTTCTCCAATAACGACTGAGATAACGGGTACCCGCAACTGAGCCATTTCGAGAAGGTTGCGTGCGATAGCTTCCGCTTGCCCATTTTCTTCGGCTTCCAGCCCGGGAAAAGCGCCCGGAGTATCAATTAGCGTTACTATTGGAAAATTAAACCGTTCCGCCATCTTCATCAACCGCAGTGCTTTGCGGTACCCTTCCGGATTAGCCATACCAAAATTACGGTACTGACGCATTTTAGTGTTAATACCTTTTTGCTGACCCAGAATCACAACCGTTTGCCCGTCCAGAGTTCCCAAACCGCCGACAATTGCTTTATCGTCTTTGTAGAAACGATCACCGTGTAATTCCACGAATTTTCGGCACATCTGATTGATGTAATAGAGGGTATAGGGGCGTTCCGGATGACGGGATAGTTGTACTTTTTCCCAACCAGATAGATTGGAATATATTTCTTTGCGCTTGTTGCGTATTTTTTGCTCAAGCGTTTTAATCATTTCTGAAACATCCACATCACCGCCTTCTCCTACTTCTTGTAGTTTTTCCAATTGCTCATACAACGCTTCCAGGGGCTTCTCAAATTCTAAAAAAACCATACGGTCGAGTATTTTGCGGTTAATAATTGTCGGATTTGTAGCTATAAATTTTACTACCGACTGCAAAAGTACTAATAAGGTCGAACACCGATTGATTGCCTACAATTTTTTTTATTTTTTTATCAAAGGGTATTGTGTGAAATAAAAAACTGTTTTACATTTGCAACCGCACAACGCAAGAGATGTGTGTTCTTAAAGGTCCGGTAGTTCAGTTGGTTAGAATACCTGCCTGTCACGCAGGGGGTCGCGGGTTCGAGTCCCGTCCGGACCGCCAACGCAAAGTCCAATCAGTTTTTGATTGGGCTTTTTTTGTTTCCAGATTCTTTTACTCCTCCGCTTCAACATGTTAAACCCTTTGACCTGTAATACTGATTTTAAGAACGTATAGCAATTGGCACCTAAAAAGATACCCTCGGTATGTCAAGTCATATGTGCCTACCCACCGCGATTGCGTCGTATGGCTTTCTTCCACTACCTTTACATCTTTGAGTAAAAAAGCAGCAGGTGAAAGCTTATTTCTTTTTGTGTATGGCGACCGTTCTTTGGGGATTAAATTTTCATTTAGCCAAGATCATGTTGCAACAGGTTGGATTCATTGAGGCTGGATTCTGGCGGTATTTGCTGGGCGTTGGTTTTCTGTTTTGCGTTCAGCTCGGTGTCAGATCAACCCTTCCTTCCATACAACACTTGCGCAAACACTTCAAAGGCTTTTTTCTCGCCGGGTTCGTAGGCTTGTTTGGTTTCAGCATTTTCTTTTTTCTTGGATTAAAATATACTTCCGCTCTTAATGCTGCTTTACAAGTAAGCCTTAATCCTATTTTTACGCTAATTTTTGCCTCGTTTATGCTGGGAACACCTGTTCTCCGCCACCATAAAGTAGGAACAGGCGTAGCCCTTATTGGGGTATTTTTGCTCCTCACCAAGGGCCAACCTTTTTTATTATTAGAAGCCAACTGGTCCTATGGAGATGGCCTAATATGTTTCGCGAATGTACTCTTTGCTGTTCACCATATTTGGGTGAAAAAGTATTACACCGGAGAGATATCTAATATTTCATTCACCCTGATTACAAATGGATTTTGCCTTCTCGGTTTTATACTCATCGTACCGTTCATTCCTCATACGCCTGTGGCCAACCTCAATGCAGCATTCTGGCTCTCCTCAGTTGGAATAGGTATTGTTGGTACAGGTTTAGCCTATATTTTATGGAACGAAGGAATAAAAATATCCGGTGCTACACAGGCGGGATTATTCATGAATGTAGTACCATTTGCTACGGCTATTTTTGCACTGTTTTTTGGAGAGAAAATCGAATGGTATCATCTGTATAGTGGCGTCCTTATTCTGTTAGGAATGTTCATTTTTCAGCGAAAACAAACTGCTCATACTTAACCAACGAAAGGCCTATTTGCTGTGTATTTATCCAAGAAAACAGCTTTCTTACCTTATATAGTTTATCGATCACACCCAGTATAAACTGTATAGTATCATGGATTTATTCCTAAAGACTAATCAGGATAAGCTTCGATAAGGGCAGCTTCTAGAGCATCCTGTTTGTAAGGTTTAGTGATAAAACCATTCATACCTTGTTCTAGGCATTTTTGCTTTTCTTCTGCCATCACATGTGCAGTACAGGCAATTATTGGAGTGGAAATGTTAAGCTCCTCACGAATAACCTTAGTGGCCTCAAATCCATTCATCACCGGCATCTCCAAATCCATAAGAATAACATCAAATTCAGCTTCTTTCAAAAGCTGAATAGCGTTGAGGCCGTTGGATGCTATAGTAGCATCTACTTCAAGTTTATTTAATGCTAAGCCTGCTAGCTTCTGATTGAGAATATTATCCTCAACTACCAATACCCGAAGGTTTTTCAATTTAATAGGTAGTAACATTTTCTCATTACTATGTTTTTCCAACTCAGAAGGTTCAGGAACAAATTTAAGGAACTCAATAGTACAGAAAAAAGTAGAGCCCTTCCCTAAGGTGCTAGTCGCCCATACCCTACCATTATGAAGTTTTGAGAGCATCTTCACAATCGATAAGCCCAACCCTGTCCCTTCTAATTTATTGACTTTGTCGGCATCACCTTGTTCAAAGCGGTCGAAGATTTTGTCTAAATCATGAGAAGCAATACCCTTGCCTGTGTCTTTTACTGACATTTGTACTTTAACATGGGTAGCTGTTTGATTGAGTACAGTTAGGTCAACATCAACCTGCCCTTTCTCTGTAAATTTTAAAGCATTCCCAATGAGGTTGATTAATATTTGGGTCAGTCGCGGACCATCACCCATTACGAATTCGGGAATCGTCTTATCGACGGAATAATAAAGGCCCAAGCCTTTCCCATCTGCCTGTAGCTGACTAAGAGAAACAGCTCCTTCAATAAGTTTAGTCAAAGATATTTTAGTGGCTTTCAACCGTAGGGGCTTAGTCTCATTTTTGGATAAATCCAGTATATCATTGATAACAACTAATAGATTAGAGGCAGCAGATGAAATAATCTGTAAGTAGTTAAGTTGCTCTGAAGAAACTGGTGTCTGCTTGAGTAAGTCAGTAAAGCCAATTATAGAATTCATAGGCGTTCTAATCTCATGACTTACATTGGACAGAAATTGGTTCTTGTACTTAATGACATTTTCAAGCTGCTTATTCGTGAGCCTTGCTTCAATTAATGCTATCGTTGTTTCGGCTAGCCTCTTCATCATCTCACGCTGCCCCTTATTTAGGGCCTTAGGCTTATCATCAATAACACAAATGGTTCCTAGATTATAACCCTCTGAAGTCTCAAGCGGATATCCTGCATAAAACCTAATATTGGGCGAACCTGTCACTAATATATTATCCCTAAAGCGATCATCTTCCCATGCATCGTATACCTCAAACAACTTGGTATCCATGATGGCATACTGGCAAAAGGATACTTCTCTGGATGTTTCACCGACACCCAAGCCTACCCTCGATTTAAACCACTGTCTAGTCTCGTCTAATAAGGTTATCAGAGCGATTGGACTTCCCGTGATATGGGAAGCTAGTTCGGTTAGATTGTTGAACTCATCTTCTGGTAAGGTATCCAGAATATTATATTTTTTGAGCGCTTTTAACCTTTCCGACTCATTAATTGGGACAGGAAAATTCACTGTTATATATATTCAAAAATTATAAAGAGCCTAAGGCGTTAACATACTTGTTTATCAGAGATGGATGCAACTAAATCTAACGGAGTAAAGAGTAGATAGTTGCAATCTAACCTTTTAATGAGAATACTGCAAAAAAGCGATACGGTTTTTATATAGCCTATTTTCTTCTCCAAAAACAAAATTAAAGCCTTTACATAATAATGAGCAAAATATATTGCGTTCGATTTCATTGCACAGTAGCGAAAGACCTCCACAGATAAAACATATGATATATTTTGCCAATTATAAAATTATATTAAAAACTTATAACAAAAAATATCCTATGCAATTATCAGACTAAAAACTAAATAAAAGTGACAACCCATAGACAAAGAATAATACTCATTTTGAGCAGTGTAGTATTGGTATAGCAAAAAATGGACTACAATCGAAGAAATACGTCTACATGTCACTCGTCCCAAACCTATTCAAATTGAATAAGTTTGTTGAGTGCCAGAGAAGAAACCTTGGGGCTACATCAACAATTGATGTTAGAGCAAGTGGGACTCTGAAGAAATAGCATTCAAGAGGCAGTACAGGAATACTAGGATCAATGGCGATATCGGAAACTTAGAAGTAACTGTTCAAAAACTCTGGGATTGTAAATATAAGTAAAGCAAATCTTGGAGATA
>JABSSK010000204.1 GCA_013214265.1 Saprospiraceae bacterium
GTACACCTGCTAAAACATCATATACCCACAATCCTAAAGAAGTAGCCATCTGACTATACGTTCCTTGTTTGATTAAGGGTAGTAACATTTTTTCAGCCGTAACTAGGTTGGGTGCCAACCTGTGGACTGTAGCTCGCTCAAGACCAACTTCCCTTACCAATTGAATCTCAAGTTGTTTTAGGTAGCGTAATCCGCCGTGAATGAGTTTTGTAGATTTACTGCTAGTCCCGGAAGCGAAGTCACCTTTTTCAATGAGGGCTACCCGCAGACCCCTTGAGACTGCATCGAGCGCAATGCCTGCTCCCGTAATACCACCACCAATAACAGCTAAATCAAAGGTTTGGTTGGTAAGGCTTTCTATAAGTTGACTACGATGTCGTGAAGCTAGTAAAGACATTTTATAGTGTTTATTTGCATGGCTAGTAAGCAATGGATAAAAAACAAAGGTCGTGTAATAATTAATATAGTGCTTTCTTAACACAAATTATTACACGGCCAAGACAGATCCAAACAGAATAGAAAAGGGCCTCCCGTTCCGGGAAGCCCTTCCTGCTGTTGTGTATGGCGAAATGGATCGCTAGTTGATATATAATTTTTGAGACTCTAAAACGATTTCATTCTTTTCTAGTTCATTCAGTTCCCTAAGTTTCTTTTCATTCATCCCTAGCTTTTGGGCAATAGATCGGATGGTTTCACCAGCCTGAACCGTGTACGTGTTTCGATTGGAAGAACCTGCAGGTAACAATCGGGTATAGAGCTTTTGGGATTGATCAGAATAGCGGCTGGTATTTTGCGTTCCAGGCACTACCCCATAGCTGGAAGGGCCTGGTGCAGCTCCTTTTCTCGTATATCCGTTATTATCATTTAAAGGCTGATTCTTATTGTAGTTACCTGGCACTGGGCCATAGTAATCGAGTTCGGAAGTTTGATTATAGTTGTTACTTCTCGGTGTTGATTCATATTGGCTATTCAAGTTAGCACCGTATGTACTGGGACTGGGCTGAGCACCTTTACTCTGCATGGTATTGGTATTAACCTGTTGCTTTGGCTGAAAATCCGCTGGATAATTGGCGTAAGGCTCAAAGTTAGCATTGGGATCATAATAGGGTTGTAAGGAACTATTTTGCTGCGGTGCATTGCCATAACGCCTTGGTCCCGATGTATTGGGGGTATTTCTGTTTTTAGGTTCTATACAATCAACTGTTCGTAATATTTGCCCAGGACGAATTTGTTCAAATTCATCTAGTCCATTGAACTGGCGAAAGCGTTCTTCGGTAAAGCCATACATGCGTGCGATGGTGGATACCGATTCTTGTTGACTCACAATATGTTGCCCATCCGTGGTCATCCAAGCTTGTTGATAAGGGTTCGTTGTATAAGGACCTTCGCTTCCTCCTCGATTGTAAGGGGCAGCTACACTAGAAGGGCCTATGCCCTTAGTAACTAAATCAGGTGCATTATACACCGTAGGTCCAGTTCTTTGCTGATTGCTGTAAGCTTTGAGTTGTTGCTGTCGGACAACTAGTTGCTGATCGGGACGTAGTAAATTAGAAGTCAGATTATTCCATGACTTTATGGTTTCAACGGATACATTGTATCGCTGAGATAAATTATAAAGCGTTTCTCCTTTCTTAACTGTGTGCATGGTAGTAGGCGGGTCAGATGGCATCTGTTGGGTGACTCCACGTGCCGTAAATTCCCCTGACGCATAACTACTTGGACCTGGCTGGTTGATGGCCACAGATTCATTACAGGCGTTGATTAGATAGTTAGCTAATGGTTGACCATTAATTCTATGAAGATTGAAGAACGTATTCGATGTACCTCGGTTATCCTCGCTGAGGATGCCAACTTTCGGAAGTACATCGATTAATAAACTTGATTGTGGATTGTAATCATATCGTTGAATAAATTGATATGAAGTACAACTTCCCGTAGGATTCTCACTCTGAAAATATACCTTACCCCTAGGGTCTGTTTTACTTAAGTCACCTAAGAACTGTTCACTTTGGATTGGAAAGGTCAAACGATATAACCGGGTTCTGACTATCAATTGATTGTTTATCACACCCATGTAGTCAGCGTGATTCACACGGCTAACTAAGTACCTTCCTTTTCGGTCGGTAGGGGTGGCAATATAAACGTTAGCTTGGTCAGTATTGATTTTATCGGCTAGCCGTGGATTTTTGACAGATTGGCGATCCCCACATCCTACCACAAGCGGATCGGCTAAGCTTATTTCTCGATAGCTACTGCGTTTCCCCGTTTGAAGAATCAGACGTTCTGAGGTGCCTACATCAAAAGCGTATGCCATGAATTCATCTCCTTCCCTTGTTTCTTGGTACCTATACTCAAGTATGTCCATGCAAGATTGGTCATACAATAGATAATAATCAACAGCTAGAACGGAGGTAGTGCAACAAATACAGAAAGCGGAAACAAAAATGAGTGTTTTTAGATTATTCATGTTTTGTCATTGCGTTATAGAACAGAAACAGGTATATGAAAATTCTTTAGACCTGTAATGTACAATTAATCAGATGTTTCTACAATAGATTGCTCGTTTACAAGCGTATATATCCGTTAATTTTACTCTTTTTAACATTTTTTTTGTAAACAATACCACCACACCATTAAACGTGTAGAAAACAAGAGGTTGCAAATAAGATGTCATTTCTAACAAAATCGTGCGTGTGCACTAAGTTATTTTCCTTTAATCAATCCCTGTTCCACAGCATATAAAATAAGTTCTGAAGATGAACTTAAACTAAGTTTGCGCATAATATTCCTGCGATGAGTGTAAATAGTGTGTGTGCTCAAATTTAATGAAGCACCTATTTCTTTTGCTGTAAACCCTTGTGCTATTAGCTGCACGACCTGAATCTCCCTTGTTGATATAGCTCGCCGCTCGTTGGAACTTTCCTTTGTACGGGAAAAACTTCTTTCAAGTAAAAGGTCAATGACCTGGCTGCAAAAAAATTTTTCTCCTTTGAGATTTGCACGTGTTGCATCTAGTACCTCTTTATCATCACAATTTTTAGTGATAAACGTTTGAATACCAGATTCTAGTATAAGCAACATGCTTTGTTTATCCGTATCAGAAGTAATTACCATGACTTGTTGAGGTGATAGTTTTTCCAACACATTCTTTATGGTCAAAGGTGTAAAGTGACCTGGCTGATTATAATCAATGATAATTATATCTGGTTCGCTTTCATCGATTCTCATTAAAAGAGAATCCTCATTGGTAACTTCAGCGATAATGTCCAGTCCAGATTCGTTTTTCAGAATCTCTCTGATAGCATAGCGCACAAGAAATTGGGCATCTGCAACTATAATCCTCGCATTATCCATAGTTTACATCTTCTCCTTCAAAAATAAGACAGACACCGCAATAACCCAATTTATTTAGACTTATTTTAAATAATGGGTCTTTTTTGTGCACTAAAGAATAATTCAAAACCCATTCTAGGTTCTATACTCAGATGGCTCATTACTATCTCATATACTGGAAAGGAACTGGAGAATAAAGACTCATATTCATCTTTACTTCCACCAAAAGGAGGGCCTTCTTTGGTAAAAGTCCGATTAAATAGCAAACCGGCGACCCATCCACCAGGCTTTAGCAATATATTGATTTGGTTGATGTAGGCTAAGCGTTGGCTGGGGTTAATGGCACAAAAAAAAGTTTGTTCGAGGATAAAATCGTATTGACCTTCCAATTGAAAAAAATCAGATTGAATCAGGTGGTCTTTGGGAAATGTAGGTACTTCACCTTGGAGATAGTGAAACGCTTCTGGAGCCCAATCACAGACAAAGACTTCCTGATACCCTTCCCGAAACATATAAATAGCTTCGTGCGCTCGACCTGCACCTGGGATTAGAATCTTGGCATCTTTGGGAATGTACTTATCAATGTAGGCTTTAATTGGAGGACTGACTTGACCAATATCCCAGGGTGTATTGTCATTGAGGTATCGCTGGTTCCAATATTCTGCAGATGTTAATGCCATAGTATCTGATTAAAATGAGGTGTCCCGTGCTGTTGTTGGTAAATCCGTAAACTCGTCCCGAACATCCCAATCCTTTGTTTCTGAAGGCGGCTGGTAGCGAACTAATAGTCGATAATTATTGCCTAATCCGGACATAATAGGGCCTACTAGCATTTGCATTACTTCTTCAGCTCGGTCTTTAGCTTTATCCATAACGTTTTCGCGCATAGCTTCTTTTACAAATTCTTCCCGTAGCAGTTCAAAACTCTCATTTAACATATTTCCTTCAACTTCCCTAAGCCAGCCTATATCAAATTTATCCATTCTCGGATAAACAGCATGAGATAGAATTTCGGGTTCAGGAAGTGTGAAAACAACGGTTCTGGAACCTTCTCTCAAGTCTATATTCAAGTATTTGTCTAATTTAAATCCAACCTTCATAACACTTACTGCGGATATTTCTACATTCGTAGCAGATACGGCCACACCCCATATTTTTGTTTGTAACCTTTTGCTTAGACCTTTTTTACTTTGCATCTCGTAAGTAGCTAATTCAGCTATGGCTTTCTCAACCCTTTCCTCTAACATTCCTTTAGCTTTGGAAAAATCAGCCACTTCAGCGGATTGTTCCATCCTTTTGATGATGGGTTGTAAGGCTTCTGCCATCGCCACACCACATGGCGTATTGACTTTTTTCCCTTTTGCATACAAACTTCCTTCCTGGGTAGGAATCACCTTTGTTAGGATTTGATTCACCAGAAAGCAGGTATATTTTCCAGCTACCATTTCCATTGCTGAAGCAGCAGATCCGGACTCTCTCTGATACCAACTCCGAGCAAAAACTGAGGTCGTATCCTGAATTTCCATGAAATCTTCGTAATACAGCTTTCGCAAATAAGGATGCTGCTGGTCGTATTCTTCCTTTACATTAAATTGCTGCTCAGCAGTAAGTCCCATCCGGCGACCTACATGCTGCAGGATGGATACGTTTAAGTCGTAGATTAATTGATCAAATTCCCGCCGGTACCGCTTTGGGTTAGTCAATATCTGAACTGCATCATCTTCATTAATATTTACTTGATATTCTGCTGGTAAATAAGTGAGTTGTATTTCCTTGGGTACCCGCACAGAACTCAGATTGCTTCCTGTACGCTGAGGTAAGAACCACCAAATGCCAAGACCGGCAAGGCTTAGAACCAATACGAGGATAAGAATTCTGGTTGTAATCAGTCCGCTATTTGATGTTGGAGGGTTACTCATTGAATTAACATATTTTAGGGATGTAAAATATTCAAAGACACGCACATAACTATACCAATTACGATTATTTTTGTTTTGATGACATGCAGCTTGCTGCATTTATTCATCTTGTTTGTACCATATATAATCCGTCTCGGGAATTTTCATGCCTGGTTGTAAAAATCGTAGTGCCGTTACCACTTGCCCTCGGTGAAAGGTACTGTGATTACAGACATGCATTACTATTTCAGCAATACTTTGCCGAAAGGTTTGTTTTTGTAAACTCCTGTAGGCAATAATTTGATCTTCCAGATTGTGTTCTTGTTTTAGTGCCCAGATAATTAACGCTTGGGCACTTCCCAAAACCAAATCTTGGATTTGAATGGGTAACGGATTTTCCAAGGTTTTACTGGGAAAATGGGCTAGAGAATTACCTTTTAACCGTTCCAACCACAGGTGTTGAGCATCATAAACATGTAACCAAATTTGTGATATGCTGTTAAAACTCCCGGGAACAGAGGTTGCCCAATTGTCCGGCAGTTGAATTACACAGTAGTCTAATAATAGTGCATTGGCCCATTGGTTATATCGAAGATAATCGAAAAGGAAGGACGCTGACATATGCTTTTTTTTCAAAAATAAGGATTGAATCAGGAATAACCTGTTATTTTCACATCAAGCGATAAATGATATGCTATATCCAAAACAGACAATTCGTGCTAGTGGTCGACTTCTTGATTTGCGTAAACCTCAGGTCATGGGTATTTTAAATGTAACACCAGATTCTTTTTTTGATGGTGGAAAATACACTGGGCTGAGTCAAGCATTACGTCAGATTGAAAAAATGTTACTGGACGGAGCGACTATAATTGATGTAGGGGGAATGTCAAGCCGACCAGGCGCAGTTGTTATTTCTTCAGAGGAAGAATGCCAAAGGGTATTACCTATTATTGAGGCGGCCGCTAAACAATTCTCGGAAGCCATTTTTTCCATTGATACGGTGTATGCCCACACGGCACGTATGGCAGTTCGGGTGGGTGCCCATATGGTTAATGACATTTCAGCAGGACAATTTGATCCGACGTTGTTGTCTACTGTGGCTGATTTACGTGTGCCCTACATCCTAATGCATATGCAGGGTAGGCCAGAAGACATGCAGGTTAAGCCTACTTATGAGGATGTCACGCTTGGTGTGCTTGATTTTTTTATTAAACACATACAAAAACTCAAGTCTCTTGGGATAGCAGATATTATTATAGACCCGGGTTTTGGCTTTGGCAAGTCCATAGAACACAATTACGCGCTTTTGCAAAAAATGCATGTTTTCAAGGTGCTTGATTGTCCTTTATTGGCTGGCATTAGCAGGAAATCTATGATATACAAAGTACTGAGAACGCAGCCGAACCAGGCATTAAATGGAACTACCGCTCTGCATATGGTGGCTTTGCAACAAGGGGCTCGCATCTTGCGTGTTCATGATGTAAAAGAAGCCGTTGAGGTAGTTACTTTGTGGGAACAACTAGAATCTGTAAACTAATGATTCAAATAACCGAGAAGCGTGTTGTTCAGTTGGGCTTGGCTTTTTTGAAATCCCATTATCGCCATCTACCCCGGTTTGGCGAAACCCAGACTAGAGAAGGCGTAGAGGCTGAAGGTGGTATTATTGCCGACGGTTTTTTTGCTTTTCGGCAAAGTGAAGATGGTCCTACTTTTTCAGCTACCCTCGAAGCAACTGATTATTTGTCACGTGAAGAGCTTCGGTACACTTGGTTTTGGGAATTACTGATCATTGATGGAATAGCAGGAACCCTGGGTATAATGGCTTTTATTAGTGGCTGGCTCCACCTTAGGGGGTATCCGTCGGTTTATCCGGCTGGTCCATTTTTGGCTTTAGTTGTCCTTTTGGTCGTGTTTATCTTAGGTATTATTTCCTGGGTCATTATTTTTCATCGCCGTTCGAGGTATCACTACATCTATGCAGTAGAGCAATTCAAAAGTTATTTTGCGGATGATCAGTGGGTTGCTTTTGCTTGGGATGTTTTTTCCTCAACGGAAGATAAATACTATAAAGAGCTCAGAAAACAATGTATTCGTTATGGCTTTGGACTGTTGGAAATAGATCGGGAGCAGCATGTCAAAATGCACCTGGCACCCGCAAAAGCCGACTTGTTTAGCAATAAAAGAGCGGTAAGACAGTTTTTTTCATCCACTTCACGTATCGCTCAACGCATACGTCAGGAAGTCAGCACTCGTCTTCCTTCTAAGGTCCGTACACGTTCTTTAACCATCCCAGGGATTGACATTAGGGATTTGTTTCGCTTTCGTAGATCTTATCGGTATCAAGGTTTTATTTCCGCTTCTGCTTTATTGCTGCTAGGGATTGTGTTCTGGCTGGAACTACAAGAGTACCCAATACAATATGCGGATCAGCCAGCTGTTTTGCGCAAGCGAGAGGAACTCATTCTGGATAAAAGAGGACAGTCCGGAATGGAAAGTCGCGTCTTTTTGGTGGATTCAGCAGCACTGCCTCCTCCAATGCTGGAGGTAGGGCCTTATTTACTTACCGGATCGAATGCTACAGATGTCTTAAACCTTGGTCCGCCGAAAGGAGAAGTATACTTATATGTTGATCAAGCTTTTGTCTCCTTTTCATGTGAACGAATTGCCCAATCGGCCTCAGATTTATATTTGGTATTCTTGAATTCTTATGCGGATATTGAATGGGCAAAAAATCGAGCATTAGCACTGCGAAATAGTGGTATCAGAG
Organism: Saprospiraceae bacterium; assembly: GCA_013214265.1. GTDB lineage: Bacteria > Bacteroidota > Bacteroidia > Chitinophagales > Saprospiraceae > DT-110. The sequence goes on from JABSSK010000204.1 coordinate 7,999, forward strand.
TTAATATTATTTGGGCAGATTGCTTTTTTCCGGGAAGGCGCTTTTTTATCATCTATTTTGAAGATCTGTTTAATACATTTGAAGACGCGCAGTTGGCTAGGCAGCAAATTGCTGACCAAATACTGGATGCCCAATTTGATTTTGAAAACCATATCGGTCGAATTAGCCGTTAAATTAGAAAAGCATGCCCATCATTGATGCTTCGGATTACCAGCCACACCGCTCCTTACGATTTGGTCATTCGAATACAATCTCTTCGGCCTTGTTGCGCAAAATTGAGGGGGTTTCTTATCGTCGGGAGAGATTGCTAACCCCAGATGATGATTTTGTGGATATTGATTGGTCAGAATTAGGAAGTGACCAACTGGTCATAATATGTAATTTCTTAGAAGGTAATGCGGAACGGCCCTATATAAA